>NZ_CP159332.1:1804219-2104923 GCF_045057105.1 Maribacter sp. LLG6340-A2
TAAAACTTCTGAATCTAAATTTTCAGATTTTATATATTCTGAAACAACAGGTAAAGATTTCATGTGTTCCATGGTTACCTTAGGTCTAGAAAATGGTTTGTACATTTTATCTGATTGTTTAACCGGTGCTGATTCTACTTCATTTAAAATAGGATTAATGTCCTTTGGTAATACACTGGTTTCTTTAAAGAAATTTACAAAGGCCTCAGATTTGTTTAATTTTTCTTCCATCCTTTTTAATCGCTTTTCATCCGCTAATCCTATGGCATAACTTAAAGGAGTAAGTCTTATGTCAGCATTATCTTGTCTTAATAAAGTTCTGTATTCTGCTCTAGAAGTGAACATTCTATATGGTTCTTCCGTTCCTTTGGTAATAAGGTCATCAATTAGAACACCAATATAAGCTTCATCTCTTTTTAATATTAGTGAAGGTTGTTCGTTTATTTTTAAATGTGCATTTATACCTGCCATTAACCCTTGAGAAGCGGCTTCTTCATATCCGGTAGTACCATTTATTTGACCTGCGAAATATAGATTGTTTACCAGTTTTGTTTCTAAAGTATGTTTTAATTGAGTAGGAGGAAAATAGTCATATTCAATAGCATAACCAGGTCTAAAGAATTTTACATTTTCAAAACCAACTACAGAACGTAAAGCTTTAAATTGTATATCTTCTGGTAAGGAGGTAGAAAAACCATTGACATATACTTCTACTGTTTTCCATCCTTCTGGTTCAACGAACATTTGGTGACTGTCCTTATCTGCAAATCTGTTTATTTTATCTTCAATAGAAGGGCAATATCTAGGACCTATACTTTTAATTCTACCGTTGAACATTGGTGAACGATCAAAACCTTCACGGAGTAAATCATGAACTATAGCACTGGTATGTGTCATATGACAATTGCGTTGGTGCTCTAGAATTTTAGTATTTGTATAAGAGAATTTTTCTGGATTTTTATCTCCTGGTTGAAGTATCATTTTAGAATAATCCAAAGATCTACCATCAACTCTTGGTGGTGTTCCGGTTTTCATTCTACCGCTTTCAAATCCAATTTGTACTAATTGTTCTGTAATTCCAGTAGCGGCTTTTTCTCCTGCTCTTCCACCACCAAATTGTTTTTCTCCTATATGTATTAATCCATTTAAGAAAGTACCATTGGTTAAGATGACGGATTTTGATTTTATTTCAATACCTAATGAAGTTTTAACGCCAACTACATTATTATTTTCTATTAATAATCCAGAAACCATTTCTTGATAAAAATCAACATTTGGTGTTGCTTCTAGCATTAACCTCCACTCTTCTGCAAATAACATTCTGTCATTCTGTGTACGTGGACTCCACATAGCTGGTCCTTTAGATTTATTGAGCATTTTAAATTGTATGGCCGATTTATCGGATACAATTCCACTATAACCACCCAAGGCATCAATTTCTCTTACTATTTGTCCTTTTGCTATGCCTCCCATTGCTGGGTTACATGACATTTGTCCAATATTTTGCAAATTCATGGTAACCAAAAGTGTTTTTGATCCCATATTGGCGGCTGCCGCTGCTGCTTCTGCACCTGCATGCCCACCACCTACTACGATAACATCATATTTTTCTCCAAACATATCTTTATTGTTCCACGTGGAACAGCTTTAATTTTTCATCTTCCTTTGCACGCATTTCTTGAATACTTTCATCAGATTTATCTGAATAACCCATTAAGTGTAAAACACCATGAACCATTACGCGTTTTAATTCGTTATCAAAAATAACATTAAACTCGTTTGCATTATCCTTAACGCGATCTATTGAAATATATAGGTCGCCAAATAAGGTTTTACCTTCCACATAATCAAAAGTAATTATGTCAGTAAGGTAATCGTGTTGTAGATAATCTTGATTGATTTTTAGTAGATAATCATCGTCACAAAAAATATAGTTTAATTCCCCTATAGAAAAACCTTCGTTGCTACAAACTATGTTTAACCAGGCTGAATATGCTTCTTCTTTGTTTAAATGAAAATCAGTTAGATAATTGAAGTTTATCATGGGCTTTGAAGTACTCTTTTACCTTTGTTTTAAAATTTTGGCGCAAAGGTAAGCTTTGCCTATTTAAAATTTCTACTTCATTACGATAATTATCTAATAATGAGGGTTTAGTAATAATGGGATTAGTAAAGTTTTCAAGGTTGGTATTGCTCTCTCTTTCGCTCTTTTTCCCCTGTTTTAATGCTGCATTTTCTAGTTTTAGCAACTCATATTGTATGTTATTCGCTTTATTGATAGTACGTTGCGTAATTCCATTTTCTAATAGATCATTTTCAAAATCTTCCATTTGTCGGACTAATTTTTCACCTAATTTTTGATCTCCGTTGTTAATCATATTATTAAGCTGCTCCTCTAGTGCTTGCCTTATTTTTTGTTGATTTTGATAAATTTCATAGATTTCTTTTAACTCTTGTTCACTCATTTGGCCTTGTCCGTTTCCAGATGAGGATTGACCACTACTGTTCTGACCATTATTATTCCCCTGTCCATTTTGCCCACCTTGACCGTCTTTTCCTTTTCCTTCTTTATTGCCGGAACCTTCTTTCCCATCCTTACCCTGCTTTCCTCCTTGTCCGTCTTTTCCTTTTTCTCCAGATTTTCCTTGTTGACCTTCGCCACTTTTACCATCTTTTCCTTTTCCTTCTGCACCTTTTTTACCATTCATCTTTTGACCTATGCTTTCCTGGCCTTCTATAATATCAGGTAATTGAAAATCACTACCACCTGATCCTTTTCCCATTTGCATGTTTTGTTGCATGTTATCCATAACCTCTGCTAGAAAATCTGCTAAACTGTTGGCGGCCGTAAGTACATATTTTTGATGTGATATGCCTTGGTACACTTGGCCATCTGCCATGGTTTCTAAAGATTTATCAATATTGTAGTAGACCTCGGTTATTTGTTCATTTACAAATTCGGATAACTCTGCCTGTCTTAACGAAAGGGCGAATAAACTATCATCTACATGTTCAAATAATCCTCTTAACTCATTCTGATCTTTTACAGTCTTGGAATATTGAGTGGCATCGTAGTCTTTTTGTGCACTTAATCTGTCGTAAAGATTTTCTTGTTTAAAGGAAAAAATAATAAGGTTGTCCAAAATTTGGCGTAGCATTTCTGCATCTTCCGTTATAGATGAGCCACCGCCACCACCTGCGGTAGAGGACGATAATTCCTTGCTCATTTCCTTCATTTTATCTGCTGCGGATTTCTGTTTTTTCTGAGCAGGAGTATTTTTATCTTGATTAGAATTTTGTTCTTTTTTCAAAGCATCGAGTGCATCATCTTGGTCTTGTTGAACACCTTCTTTCTTATCATTATTAATTTTTAAATCAATTGGTTTTTTTAGTGCTTTATTGTCTTCTTTAAGCATATCCAATTGCTCTTCCAGCGCGTCAAATTTTTTGTTTAATTCTTCTTGGGATTCTGGGTTGTTCTCTAAATCTTTTTTAAGGGATAATTCTTCCTGTTCTTTTGCCAATTCTTCTAATTCCTTAGCTAATTGCGATGCTTTTTCAGTAACGTAATATCTTTTGGTCAATTCTAATAATTGTTCTAGACTACGTTCACTGTTTTGTTGTTTTTTAGCTAGTTCCTCTAATTTTTTCTTTAATTCTTCTTTGTTAATTTTGTCAGCAATTTTATTAAGTTCTTCAAGTAATTTTTCATTCTTTTTAGCCTCTAGCTCTTGTCTTTCTAATCGCTCTTGTAACAATTGGTTTAATTTGTCATCTTGATTACTTCTTTTTAGATTTTCCTTTAGTTCTTTACTAAACTTTTGCATCTGTTGTTCTTGTTGCTCTTGTTTTTTGAGAAAATCCTTTATCTGATTTTGATCTTCAAAATTTAAACTTCGCTTTTCTTTTTGATTTTGATTTAATTCATCTAAAGACTCCTTTTGATCCTTAACTTGCTTTAAGGATTTGTCCAAATTCTTAATTAAAGATTGTTGCGATTTTAAATCCTTGTTGCGCAATTGATCCTCATTCAGTATAGTTTGTTGAAAAACCTGTGTTTTTACGGTCTTACCGGAATGTATGGCATCATTATCCGTAGCTTGAAAATAAAAACTATAATTTTTACCAGCTTCAAGTTCAAGACCAGAAGGAAACGTGTAATAAAATTGCTCAAAATTTTTCTGTGGCCTGCTAATTTCTATGGACTTACTGTTCTGTTCAGAATTAGATTGATAATATACTAGGGTAATATTGTCTAAACCATGGTCATCTGTTGCCTTACCTAGGTAATAGGATATATTTGGATTAATAGAATCTAAAACTTGTTTAACCTCTATAGTTGGGTGACCATCTTTTATAACATTTAAGGAATAAGACAGTTGTTCATATTCCTCTACGTTTTCATTACTGGTGGATAATTTATAGTTTAAGTTAGCATGAACTCTTTTACTCGTTTTAAACTGATTGTTATTGGATTGAAGGGCAATAGAAGTATCTTTGTACTTCAAATTAATCTTTTCGGTATTTTGTGAGACAATATTCCACGAAACTTTTGTGCCTTCAGGGATAGTTGCGTTTCCTGTACCCTTAATTACTTCATTTTTTTTGCCCAAATAGGAAGGATAGTTTAATTCCAAACTGAAATCCATGATATATGGAGTTGTCAATGAATTCAGGCTATAGATAGGTGAAGTTACCTCATTAGCCGTAAAATAAAACGATGAGTTTTTTAAAGGTGGTAGAAAGGTGTATGAGTACAGTCCTTTTTCAAAAGGAAGCAAAATTTCTTTTCCTTCTATATTGATATAAACATTCTCTGGTTTTACATTTCCTTTTGTTACCACATGAAGGGTTATGGCCTTATCCTCCAAAACATTTAAGTTTTTTGTCAGTAGATCAAATTGGAAAGGCGCTGGTTTTTCATAGGCTAGTCTATAGTTTACCACACGGTCATAGGTGCCAAAGAATGAACTCCAATTACCAGAAATATAAATTAGACCTAAAATACAAATTGGTATAATAGCATATTTGGTGTATTTAAGTGCCTCTTTAAAATTTACAGCTTTGCTGAACGGTATAGCATGTAATGCTTTTGAACGTTGGGTTATACTAGCCAATAATAATTCAGATTTACTTTGGTTTTCCGCTAGCTCAAATAAATTAATGAGTTTATCGTCAACTTCGGGAAAATGCTTCCCTATCATGGCTGCAGCTTCTTTCTGACTAATTCCTTTTTTTATGCGAAAAAGAAAGAAAACGGGGGTCAGGATATACCTAAACAGTAAAAACCCTTCAATAAGTATAAAAATACCAAATAGAATAAAACGTCCCGTGGTATTCATCCATAGGAAATATTCGATTCCTATGATGAATAGAAAAAATAATAATCCAAAAGCAATAAAAAGAAATAATCCCCTTAAAAGAACTTGGGTATAATGCTTTTTTGTAAACTGATTTACTTTGGCTAAAATATAGTTATAGTCTTGCAATGCTACTTTTTTATACCAAGATAACGGTTATCGCCTATGATTGTTGGGAATAATTTGTTAAAACCAGGATTGTACTAAGGGATTAGCTAACTTTTTTAATATTTAAATTGTATTAGAATATTTTTTTGTGTGGCAAATAAAATACTTGGTTGTGTATCTTTGCAGCCTTAAATTATTATTATGGCTTCTAAAGTTCGTGTACGTTTTGCTCCCAGTCCAACTGGACCCTTACACATTGGTGGGGTTCGTACGGCCTTGTTTAACTTTCTATTTGCAAAAAAACATGGGGGTACCTTTATTTTGCGTATTGAGGATACCGATCAAAATAGATATGTAGCCGGAGCCGAACAGTACATTATAGATGCACTTAATTGGTGTGGAATTCCTTTTGATGAAGGTGTAGGGAAAGATGGAGGCCACGGCCCATATAGACAGAGCGAAAGAAAATCCCTTTATAAGGAATATGCCTTACAATTAATAGAAAACGGGAAAGCATATTATGCATTTGACAGTGCAGAACGTTTAGATTTTCATAGAAAAGATCACGAAGAAAAAGGAAAAACGTTTATTTATAATTGGCATAACCGTTTAAAACTGGACAACTCCTTGTCCTTAATGCCAGAGGAGGTTCAAAAAAGGTTAAAAAATGGAGAGGATTATGTAATTCGGTTTTTAACTCCTCCTGATGAAAAATTGAACTTAAAGGATTTAATACGGGGTGATATTGAAATAGATACCAATGTGTTGGATGACAAAGTGTTGTTTAAAAGCGATGGCATGCCTACGTACCATTTAGCAAATATTGTAGATGACCACCTTATGGGTATAACACATGTTATTCGTGGGGAGGAATGGTTACCGTCCCTTGCCTTGCATCAACAATTATATAATGCCCTAGGATGGGAGGCCCCAAAATTTGCGCACCTTCCCCTAATCATGAAACCTGTTGGAAAAGGGAAATTGAGTAAGCGTGATGGCGAAAAAATGGGATTCCCTGTTTTTCCACTATCGTGGAAAGAGTCCGTAGGTTACAAGGAATCCGGTTATTTTCCGGAAGCGGTTATTAACTTCCTGGCCTTATTAGGCTGGAATCCGGGAACCGAGCAAGAAATATTTTCGTTAAACGAGCTTGTAGATACATTTAGTTTGGATCGCGTTAATAAAAGCGGAGCACGTTTTGATCCAGAAAAAACCAAATGGTATAACCAACACTATTTGCAACAGGCTTCCAATGAAGACTTGGCAACACTCTTCTTATCTATCGTTGAGAAACATAATGTATCCGATACCCGAAAGAGCAAAGCCTACGTTACCGAAGTGGTTTCCCTGATAAAAGAACGGGCGGTATTTGTGTCTGACTTTTGGGCTTTGAGCGATTACTTTTTTATTGCGCCATCATCTTACAATGAAAAGGCTGCAAAGAAGCAATGGAAAGAAGATACTTCCCATATCATGAACCAATTACTAACGGTTTTAGAGCCAATTGATGATTTTAGCTCAGAAAACACTGAACTATTGGTGAAAAATTGGATAAAGGAAAATGAACTTTCCTTTGGTAAGGTTATGCCTCCTTTGCGTTTGGTTTTGGTAGGAGATATGAAAGGGCCTCATATTTTCGACATTATGCAATTGTTGGGAAAAGAGGAAAGTATGGCAAGAATAAAAACGGCACTAAATACTTTGAGTTAAGAAAGGCGTTCTAAAATTTTGATGGACTCATCCGCTTTGTCTATAGGGACAAAAAGATGGTCATGATAAAACGCCGCTACCGTATTACAGCTAATATTATTTTTACTTAATGCCGTAGCTACTGTTGCGGTTAAGCCTACGGCTTCTAATGATGAGTGTATGGACAAGGTAATCCAAGCCGATTCATAAGTATATTCCAAATTTAATTCTTGTGCCTTTTCTTTATTGAGAATTAGGGTAACGCCTTCCCTTTCCTTAAATTCCATTATACTTTGGCACTGCTCTATTATAAGAGGATCTTTAAGGCTTACATAAACATAGGCTCCTGGTTGTAGGGTCGGTTTTAAACCTTTGATCAATTTTTTTAAATCTTTTTCTCCGGCCATAAGAACAGTTTTAAGAGGGTTATAAGTGATATTAGCGCCCAAACCCCTTCCAAAATAACAAATGGCACGTAGTGCAAGATTAGGGATGCTAAACAGGCAAGGCTTGCTCCTATAAAATTTAATGATAAAAATACAATGGATCGTGCACTTGTTTTTCCTGAAATATTAAGTAAATAGGCCAGTAGAATAAGAAATACCCCGGTTGACCCTATCCAATCCTCACTTGTCATTTTTTAACATATTGTAAATCAATTAAATAGTATTTATTTATACAATGGCTTGGTTAGACCATCTCTTTTGGACCCAAGAACGTTGTTCGGTTTTGTTTAAAAAGGTCCACGCAAGAATTCTACTTTGCTTATTTCCTTGTCCCATAAGTACGGTACGGTGTTCAAAAACATCAATTTCTTTTAAACGATGGTAAAAGGCATCAAGGTTGGATTGTTTGGAAACCAATGTCGTATACCATGCACATTGTTTCGCAAAAAGTTTGCTTTCGTTAATCATATTGAGGATAAATCTTTTTTCACCGCCGGTAGTCCATAGCTCTCCTCCTTGACCTCCAAAATTCAATGTTGGTTTCTTTATCCGCTTCTTTTTAAGGTTACTTAATTTTCGCAAGGTACCAGTTTCCGCCTCTTTTTGACTGCTATGAAATGGTGGATTGCACATGGTAAAGTCAACTTTTTCATTGGAAAACACTTCTTTGAATACTTGACCTGACTTTGGTTGGTGTCTAAATTCCATTACCTCTTTTAAAAAGGGATTTTTAGCAACTATTTCTTCTGCCGCCTTAATTTTTATAGGGTCAATATCTGTTCCTATAAAAGACCATCCATATTCAACGTGACCAATTATGGGATAAATACAGTTGGCCCCTACTCCTATATCCATACCCTTTAGACCTTCACCTTTTGGTAGCACACCTTGATTTATAGACGCTAGTATATCTCCTAAATGATGAATATAATCTGCGCGTCCCGGAATTGGCGGACAGAGAAAACCATTTGGTATATCCCAGTATTTTAAATTATACTGGTTTTTAATTAATGCCGTGTTCAAAGCTTTCACTGCGGCAGGATTGAAAAAATCTATGGATAGATTTCCGTATTTATTGATGGCAAGAAATTTTTTTAAGCTTGGCAATGTGTTACAAAGTTCTTCAAAGTCGTACCTGCCTTTGTGCCTATTACGTGGGTGTAACGTTGTTGGCTTAACTTTTTTATTTGGCTTTTGCATAAGTAATTAAAGGTAGTGAAGTTTTACACCACACCTTAGTTTTAAGTTAATTGGCCACTTCTACGCATTCGCTTTGGACCGTACCACAACCAAAAACCGGTTATGGTAAACAGTAATAGTGCAATACCCATTACTGTGGTATAAAAGACCTTGAATTGATTATTGTTAGTGCCTATATAAATATCAATTATTGACCCATCATGAATTCTTTCAATAAGATCGGAATAGCGTCTTTCTGTGTGTAAAAGTTTTCCCGTAGAACCATCTAATTGTAATCCCCAAATATGGTCGGTATAGGTAAACTTGACCATACCCTTGTCCTTTCTAATGTCTATTCTATCTATTTTTGTGGATAAATCTGGGGATACTTGGGTCAAAAGATAGGAATTGGCCATATGTTGTAAACTATCCAATGGCAGCCAATCTGCCAAATTTGTAGATATTCCTTGATAGGATTTTGATAGTATAAGGCCGCCACTATGTTTTTTCCACCCAAGTAATAGACCGGATATGGATATAAAAAAGAAAAAAACAAATAGTGCTGCACCGGTAGCTCTATGTATTTTTCTAAATCTACGTAACCATTTGGCCTGCTTTTGCCTTTTACTCTTCCCCATTCAAATTATCAAATTAATTGCCGTAAATGCCTATTGGTGCAAGATAACTAGTTTTGTAAAAGCACACTATATAAGGTATTGTTAAAAGATATATTATACAATGAATGACGAATACTTTTTGTTAATGTTGTAAGTGCATTGAGATTAAAAATGCAACATAGTTTTTATCTATTGAAACGCTAAACACCATAAGCAAAATATTGATAAATTTGCTTAACAAATAGTTAGACAACGTTAAAAATCAATTATATCATGAGTAGTAACAATGGAAAAGGCGAAGCCTGGGACACAAATGAATCATCTGCTGCAGATTGCCCGTTTTTAAACGGACAGTTAAATCAAGCTGCGGGTGGTGGCACCTCTAATAGAGATTGGTGGCCAAATATGTTGAACTTAAACATTCTAAGACTGCATTCTAAAAAAGCAGATCCAATGGATGATGATTTTAATTATGCTGAAGAATTTAAAACCTTAGACCTTGCCGAGGTCAAAAAGGACATTGCGGATCTAATGACTAAAAGTCAAGATTGGTGGCCTGCTGATTATGGTCATTATGGACCATTTTTTATTAGAATGGCATGGCACAGTGCAGGTACTTACCGTATAGCAGACGGTAGAGGTGGTGCTAGTTCTGGAAACCAACGTTTTGCCCCATTGAACAGTTGGCCGGACAATGCCAACCTGGACAAGGCTAGATTGTTGCTGTGGCCTATTAAACAAAAGTATGGCAGAAAGTTATCTTGGGCAGATTTAATGATATTGACAGGTAATGTGGCTCATGAAAGTATGGGACTTCCTATGTTCGGTTTTGCTGGTGGTCGTGAAGACATTTGGCAACCAGAGGAAGATATCTACTGGGGTTCTGAAACGGAATGGTTAGGAAACAAATCTCGTTATGACGAAGGAGGAAATGAATTGGAAAATCCACTAGGTGCCGCGCACATGGGTCTAATTTATGTAAACCCAGAAGGACATAACGCAAACCCAGATCCTTTGGAAGCCGCCCATTATATTAGACAAACATTCAAAAGAATGGCAATGAATGATTATGAGACCGTTGCGTTAATTGCAGGTGGTCATTCATTTGGTAAAACCCATGGTGCAGCCAGTCCAGATGATCATGTTGAGGTAGAACCTGCAGCTGCGGATATTACTGCTCAAGGATTAGGGTGGAAAAACAATTATAATTCTGGTGTTGGTGCAGATACAATTACCAGTGGTTTAGAAGGTGCTTGGACACAAACACCTACAAAATGGAGCCACAAATATTTTGAGAACTTATTTGGATACGAATGGGAGTTGACTAAAAGTCCAGCTGGGGCATGGCAATATAAGCCTGTAGGTGATGCTGGTGCTGGTACTGTACCAGATGCCCATATAGAAGGCAAAACACACCAGCCGTTTATGTTGGTGACGGATATGTCTTTAAGAGTTGATCCGGATTACGAAAAAATATCTAGACACTTTTTAGAAAACCCTAAAGAATTTGAGGATGCCTATACCCGTGCTTGGTTTAAGTTGACACATCGTGATATGGGACCAAAAGAAAGGTATTTAGGTCCAGAGGTACCACAAGAAGAGCTATTATGGCAAGACCCGGTACCTGCGGTAGATTTTGACTTGGTTAATGATAGCGATATTGCGGAATTGAAAAAAACTATTCTTTCTTCCGGACTTTCTACTTCAGAATTGGTTGGTACTGCTTGGGCATCTGCTTCTACGTACAGAGATTCTGATAAACGTGGTGGAGCCAATGGCGGTAGAATACGCTTGGCACCACAAAAGGACTGGAAAGTTAACAATCCTGAGCAATTGACCAAAGTGGTTCAGACTTTGGAAAGAATTCAAAAAGAATTTAACGATAAGCAAACGGGTAACAAAAAAATAACATTTGCAGACCTAGTAGTTCTAGCAGGTACGGCTGCGGTTGAAAATGCTGCACGTTTGGCAGGATTTGAAACGAATGTACCATTTACTCCTGGTCGCACAGATGCTACACAGGAAATGACAGATGTAGAGGCATTTGAAGCGTTAGAGCCAATTGCTGACGGATTTAGAAATTACACGAAACAGAAGTATTCCGTAAATGCCGAAGAACTTTTAGTTGACAGGGCTAACTTACTAACATTGACTGCACCTGAAATGACCGTGCTTGTAGGTGGTTTACGTGTGTTGGGCACTAATTATGATGGTTCTAACCACGGTGTTTTCACCAATAATCCTGGTGTGTTAACAAATGATTTCTTCGTTAATTTATTGGATATGGGAACTACATGGAAAGCAACTACAGATGATGATACTGTTTTTGAAGGTAGTGACCGTAGCACCGGTAATATTAAATGGAAGGCAACAAGAGCAGATTTGATTTTTGGATCTAATTCTGAGTTACGTGCTCTGGCAGAGGTTTACGGAACTGAAGATGCCAAGGAGAAATTTGTACGTGATTTTACCAAGACGTGGACCAAAATCATGAACTTAGATCGTTTTGATAGTTAAACAATAAACTTAACCCCGTACTTAAAGGCAGCCATTTTGGCTGCCTTTTTTAATTATCCCATCTAGTCTTCAATTAAAGATTGACCAAAAGTGAGTAGGTTATGGTCCGGGTCCAGTAATGAAAATTCTTTCTGACCCCAGGGTCTATTGCCCAATTTTCCATTAGGGTGTATAGGTACACCGTTATCTAATAATGATTGGTATAATTTATCTATATCCTTGGATCTCAAATATATTTGCCCATAATTTTCCTTCGGATTTAAATTTTCAAAAAGGAAAAAATGTATTTCTATATCATCTTTTCGCAACATTAAGTATTCAGGAAATTCATCAGTTCCAATAACGTCAAAACTTAGGCTGTTACAATAATATGATTTCGTCATGGCCTTGTTGCGCATTGGTAATTTTGGATGGACGGAAACTATCATATAATGGTATTAATCTGTTTAGGCTAAAGATACTTTTTATTGCATTGGAATAGAACAAGCATGGCGTATTAGTAATCTTCACTAAAATTCTTTCCCCTACCATGTCTATTTAATTTATTTGTGCTGTAACAATTGATGGTGTTATGCTACTTATATTAGGAAGGGTTTCAGTATCTTCCAATATTAACTATAAAATGTAATAATTATGGGCTCATTTATTTGGATTCCGATAGCGTTTCTTGTGATTTTCACCGTGCTATCCGGTGTATTTATTGTAAAACAACAAACAGCGGTATTGATTGAAACATTTGGAAGGTTTACCAGTGTTCGTCATTCAGGAATACAGTTTAAAATACCGTTTGTACAAAGAATAGCCGCTAGAATTGGATTAAAAATTCAACAATTGGACGTAATCATTGAAACTAAGACATTAGATGATGTGTTTGTAAAGCTTAAGGTTTCCGTACAGTATGTAGTCATTAGGGAAAAGGTGTACGATGCATTTTATAAGTTGGAGTATCCTCATGAACAAATTACCTCCTATGTTTTTGATGTGGTTAGGGCCGAGGTTCCTAAAATGAAATTGGATGATGTATTTGTTCGTAAGGATGATATTGCCATTGCAGTAAAATCAGAATTACAGGACGCCATGCTTGATTATGGATATGATATCATAAAAACCCTGGTGACGGATATTGACCCAGATGCACAAGTAAAAGAAGCAATGAACCGCATTAACGCATCTGAACGACAAAAGACCGCCGCTCAGTTTGAAGGTGATGCCGCACGAATCTTAATCGTGGAAAAGGCTAAGGCAGAAGCGGAAAGTAAACGATTACAAGGTCAAGGTATTGCAGACCAAAGGAGAGAAATAGCTAGAGGTTTAGAAGAATCTGTTGAAGTATTGAACAAAGTGGGAATAAATTCACAGGAAGCTTCCGCGCTTATCGTTGTTACCCAACATTATGATACCCTGCAAAGTATAGGTGAAGAAACAAATACCAATTTAATTTTATTACCAAACTCGCCACAAGCAGGAAGTGATATGCTAAATAATATGGTTGCAAGTTTCACGGCAAGTAATATGATAGGTGAAAGTATGAAGAAGAACAAACCAAAACCTAAGGAATAACTAGTAATTAGCCCTATACTAAATAAAATTTGCTTTTGATTTAGGTGAGGGTATTTCGCTAGCAAGCTTATATGATTAAAAAAAGCCATTAGATTGCGTTTAATGGCTTTTTTTGTACTCAGTTATATATGTCGTTATTTCTTGTCTTTAATCTTAGCCCATGAATCCCTAAGGCCAACTGTTCTATTAAATATTAACTGGCTTTCTGAACTGTCTGGGTCTACACAGAAATATCCAATGCGTTGAAATTGGAAGCGGTCACCTGGTTTGGCATTTTTTAGGGCAGGCTCCACATATCCTGTTATTTCCGTTAAGGATTCCGGATTTATAAATTCTAAAAAGTCCTTATCCTTATGTGTATCTGGACTTTCGTCAGTAAACAAGCGATCATAAAGTCTAATTTCCGTTTTTATAGCATGTTCTATAGATACCCAGTGCAATGTACCCTTTACACGTCTTAAGCTTTCCTCCGTGCCGCTACCACTTTTACTTTTTGGGTCGTATGTACATTGTACCTCAGTTATATTTCCATCGGTATCTTTTGTGCAGCTTACCGCTTTAATAATGTATCCGTTTTTTAGACGTACTTCCCCACCTAGTTTTAAGCGGAAGAATTTTTTGTTTGCTTCCTCCTTGAAATCCTCTTTTTCTATGTATAATTCTTTGGAAAAAGGAACTTTTCTTGAACCGGCATTTTCATCTTCTGGAGAATTTTCGGCCTCTAACCATTCTGTTTGTCCATCAGGATAATTTGTAATAACCAGTTTTAATGGATTTAAAACCCCCATTACCCTATGTGTGGTCTTGTTTAGATGCTCCCTAATCGTAAACTCCAACAAAGAGACATCTATTAGGTTGTCTCTTTTGGCAATTCCAATAGTATCTACAAAATTACGGATAGACTCTGGTGTATACCCCCTTCTTCGTAGTCCGGAAATAGTAGGCATTCTAGGATCGTCCCATCCCGTTACGTAACCCTGTTCTACCAATTGCAATAGCTTTCTTTTACTTACAACGGTATGGCTAAGGTTTCTACGCGCAAATTCTCGCTGCTTAGGGCGCATTTTACCGGGCTCGTAAACTTGGTCCAAAAACCAATTATATAATTCCCTGTGCATGGCAAATTCCAACGTACAAAATGAATGGGAGACTTGTTCAATATAATCGCTCTCGCCATGCGTCCAATCGTACATCGGGTAAATACACCAATCGGTATTTGTTCTATGGTGTGCTTTATGCAATACACGGTACATTATAGGGTCTCTCATTAGCATATTGGAAGAGGACATATCAATCTTAGCTCTTAAAACATGTGTTCCTTCCTCAAATTCACCACGTTTCATTTTATCAAAAAGCGATAAGTTTTCTTCAATGGAACGATCTCTATACGGACTATTTGTGCCTGGTTCAGTAGGAGTACCTTTTTGAGCGGCCATCTCTTCTGAGGTTTGATTATCCACATAGGCCTTACCTTCTTTAATTAAAACGATGGCCCAATCATATAATTGTTGGAAATAATCAGAGGCATACCGTTCGGTATCCCACTTAAATCCTAACCATTCAACATCTTTTTTGATGGCATCTACATACTCCTGTTCTTCTTTGGCAGGGTTGGTGTCGTCAAACCTCAGATTTACAGGTGCATTATACCGTAGGCCTAAACCAAAATTTAAACAAATGGAGCTTGCGTGCCCTATATGTAAATATCCATTTGGTTCTGGAGGAAACCTAAAACGCAGATCTTCTAGGTTATAGCCATTTGCGAGGTCTTCCTCTACTATTTGTTCAATAAAATTCAAAGACTTTGATGTCTCGTTCATGTCGTTTAATTTCAGTCTACAAAAGTAGCAAAATTGACTTAACTTAAAGGTTTAAATACAATTGACCTTATATAAAATGAGTTTCACAACATAAATGTTCCTTCCGACAACATAAAATTCCATTTCGTCGGTAATAATGACATATTTGACTATGAATTGTGGGAATAGTAAAAAATTTATTAACCAACTTTTCAACCGTAGTGGCCCCCAAAACTACAAATACTTATGAAAAACTTGACCAAAAATTACTTGTTTAGCGCATTGCTATTGCTGTTTGGAGCATTTCAACTTTCAGCACAGGCAATAGTGATTAATGCACCAGAACCTGCGGATAATCCTAATTTATCCGGAAATTCCTCATGGGCTGCGGTCTGTGCAGGAAACGGTGGGTTCAATGACTATTATGTTAACATTACATGGGCAGGTACCGCAAATGCTGCCAACAAATTTATTCTTGAATTATCAGATGCCACAGGCAACTTTGCTTCTCCAACAGAATTGCTGTCCATTTCGGATAAGAATACTGTCAAGGACTTTGATGTCAATTTTGCAATTCCAACGGATACTAGAGGTCAAGGCTATAGATTAAGGGTCAGAAGTACGGATCCTGTAAAAGTTGGTGCCGAGTCAGAACCATTTAATATGTACTACATGGATGTAACAAGTAGTCTTAATATTAGTGAAATTGGTGACGGAGTTCCTCCAGGAAGTGTTTGTAGCACAGGCCCTATTACGCTTCAGGTCGATAATATCAGCAACCCTGAAACTTATCAATATATCTGGTACCGTAGCGGAACTGAAATCGTTGGCGAAAAAGGACATACATTATTTGTTACCCAATCTGGTATGTATAATGCTTACGTAGATTATGGCCCTACATGTACAGGGTCAGGTAATACGGATTCCAATATTGTAGATGTAAGTATAGGCGCTTCTGGAAACGGAATTGCCATTAATACACCTACTAAAACATCTCTTTGTAGTACGGATATTGAAACACTTAGTATTAATAATACCGATCTTTCCTGGAACTATCAATGGTACAAAGATGGGGCTCCCATTACGGGCGCAATTGCATCTTCTTATTCTGTGAACGCTTCCAACAGTGGTTTTGAGGGTGACTATGTTGTAGAAATCTCTGGTACTGGTATATGTAATGAACAATCTTTACCCGTAACCATAACCAATGCTGATGCCTTTACGGTGACCATTGACAATGAAACTGATTTAGTGCTTTTGCCTTCACAGACCACAACGCTAACGGTTACTACCACAGCCAATACCCCTAGCTTTAAATGGTTTAAGGATGGAGTTGAGCTAAATGGTGAAACATCTGAAAACTTGATAATTTCTGAAAAAGGGTCTTATTATGCAGAAGTTACACAAACAGGAGGAACGTGTGCGGTGTCTACAAAACCATCTGATACGGTTAATGTGGTGAGTCCTGATTCTTTTGACATAACAATTAATTATACTGGATCCTATACGGCATGTGAAACTACTTCTGTTGGTTTAGGCGTAGAGCGTATTGATGCCATAGCTGAAGACGGAACGGTAACAGAAGTAACCACTGCACTTATTGATGCTTTTACTTATCAATGGAAAAAAGATAATGAGGTAATTAACGGAAGTAATGAAAGAACAATAAGCGTAGATTCCAATTTAGAAAATGGAGCTTATAGCCTTTCTGCAACCATTGAGACGTTCAATGTTGCTTCTAATACCCTATCGGTTCAATTATTAACTAATGAAACCTTATCTATTGTCAGTAGCGGTACCGTATTCTGTGATATGGGTGAAGGAATTTCCCTGTCTACAGAAACCGACCTAAGCTCAACCAGCTTTAATTGGCAATTGAAGGGTCAATCAATAAATACTACCGATGCTTCATTAGCCGTTACGGAAGCAGGCGCATACCGGTTGGTATTAGATCGTGACGGATGTTCTTTAATATCCAATGAAATTGTTATTTCCCCATTAGATGAAAATCTTATCACCATAGATGAAGGTACAGATGTTGTTATAACGGAAGGTACTACTAAAACAATAACCGCTAGTGGAGCATCTAGTTATAAATGGTTCAATGCTAATAACGAGGAAGTTAGTGCTTCCAGTAATTTGTCATTAACAGAACCAGGGAATTATACATTGGTTGCCACCATTGATAACTGTGATATTGTAAAAGCTGTTGAGGTTTCACTTTTAGACACGTTCAAGGTTCCCAATGTCATAACCGTGAATGGAGATGGTATAAATGATCAGTGGATAATACCAAACACCTATTCCAATAAAGCGGATATCAATGTTATTATATATAACGAACAAGGTCAAGAAGTAATTAATGAATTTGGCTATAAGAATAATTGGCCGCAGTCAGCCACTGCGTTCACCAAACAAAATATGGTGTTTTATTATAAAATAAGAAACGCCAGTGACGTCCTTAAACAAGGGACGATTACAGTAATACGTTAAGCCCACCATGCTAAAGAGAAGTGTTTTATACCTATTGTTATTTCTGCTTGCCATATTTAAATTGGCGGCACAGGAAGATAGTCCGTTTGTGTCCTATGATGTTCCTGCACAGAACTTATTGAAGTATAACAGGTTCTTGATCAACCCTACGTTTTCTACAGTTAGGGAAGATAAGTCCTATATTAATCTGTTACATAGAAACCAATCCGTTCAGTTTGATGACAATAACCAAAATTACTTCTTAAGCTATAGTGGTCGTATTAGCGATAGAACAGGTCTTGGGTTAAGTTTATATTCTCAAAGAATGGGGACCTTAAGTAATTTTGGGGTATTGGCCAACTATGCTTATGGCATTAAGTTGAACGATAAAAGTAACTTTACTTTTGGCGCTAATGTTTCTTATTATAATAGTGGTTTTGATCAGGGTAGAGCATCCACTGTAGAAGAAGATCCATTCTTGGCAGGTTTGCAGGATCAAAACCTAATATCCTTTCAGCCAGGTTTTAATCTCTCATATGGCAAATTTGATTTAGGAATGTTCGCGGAAAACCTATTTGATTATAATATTAAAACCAGTGAATCTTTAACTGAATTTAAGGATAAAACTTTTTCTGGCCACTTACAATATACCCATCAGTTTGAAAATCAATCAGGGATTTTCGAGGAAGGTAGGTTAATGCCATTGGCACGTGTTAGAAAAATTGGAGAGGAAGATGTAACACTTGGCGGAAGCTTAATTTTAGATTTACCAAAGCTAGGGTGGATCCAAGGTGGCTATGATAGTTTTTACGGAGCAGCAGCTGGTGTAGGCTTTAATTTAAACCGAAGGGTATCTTTAGGGTATACCATGGAAAAAGGGCTGTCCAATAATTTTGACAATTTTGGATTGACTCATGAAATTTCTTTTGCATATTCCTTTACTCCAAACCTTACAGAGGACAGGGTTATGCTAGAGGACGATTATGAGGATGATTTGGTTGAAAATAAATTGGAGCCAGAAAATATAGCTACTAATGAAGAGGTAGCCTTATTAAAACAAAAATTGGCAGAAAACGATGCTATTATTGAAGAGTTGATGTTTCGGCAAGACTCTATTGAAAATGCTAGACAAAGTGATTTAGAACGACGTTTTGAAATGGTAATGCGCATGGTTAGAAATGAAACCAATGGCGATAGACCAGACTTGGAAAAAAAGGCGGAAGACCTTTTTATGAATCAAAAGGACAATACTTCCATAGCATCGGCTAACAAACCACAAGAAGTTATTTCACCGGAAGAGGAACAAGTGGCAAACACTACGTTACAGAAAAAGGACAATGTTCAGGAAGTTGCTTCAGTAGAAAAGAACAATGTGCGTAATGCTGAAAATAAAACAACCGGTACTAAAGTTGCTTTATCTCAAAATAAATCTCATCAACAACCAGCAACCACAGAAAAGAATGAAGTTGACCAAATCAACAAGGTAAATACATTACAACAGGTTCAACCAAAAGATGCGGTAGCGGTCAATAATAAAACTGCAACACGTCTCATGCAAAAAACTGTTCAGGACAATGTTAAAAGTAGAAGATTTAAAGATTTGCCCAATGTAAAAGATGGCTACTATGTAGTTGCCAATGTTTACAAAGGGGGCAAGTATATGGATAAGTTCTTAGGTACTTTGAACGAACAAGGTATAAATGCTGATTATATCGATAACCCTAACAATGGTCTTAAATATGTATATTTAGAACGATTTGAAACCTTTGATGAGGCCGTAGCGGCTCATGATTCTAATTTAAACGGTCAGTATACCGGTAAAATGTGGATCATGAACGTTGATAATACTTATACAAATGAAGCCTACGTCAATAATGTAAAAAAGATACAGAAGAAGGCTTCAAAATATGATGATAATGTACTTTCAAAAAATGTTGTGGTAAAGGACAATGTTGCTTCTAATGAAGGTAAATCCAAATCATATGTCATTGAAGGTGCGGGGTCAGGCTATTACCTTATCGCAAATGTATTTGCAAACCCTAACAATGCTAAACGTTTTGTACAACTCTTAAATTCCTTTGGCCTTAGTGCAAGTTACTTTATTAATCCAGAGAACAACTATAGGTACGTTTATTTAAAAAAGCATGACTCTTGGACCAATGCTTTAATTTCATACTACTCAAAGCTCAATGATGCGTACAATGAAAAGATGTGGATAATGCGGGTAAACGAAGACCTAATGGCTTAATACAATTAATTAAATAGTTCTAGGGAAACACTTTTCTAAGCTTTGGCATAACTATGATTTTGAGAGCATTCCTTTCAAACAACTTCTTTTTGTAAATTTAGCGGTACATTTTGTAAAAAGTCGCAAAAGCGGTTTATGGAATCTTTGGAGTTTAAGGTTACGTAAGTTCATAGACCAATCCAAATGATTAAGTCTTCGCATTTTACTAAGGAAAACATTTATTGGTAACTTTTATCTGAAATTCAAAGTGATCCAATCTGCATAGGAGCAGTTTTGGCCCAGCCACCCTCCTATTAACAAATAATATGTTCAATACCTTGCACTTCTTAAGATTTTAATAAAAGTGGTGGTATGGATAAATAAGATAATTTTTTACCCCCACTATCTTCCATAACCTGAATTTAGAAACTATGTTGTGGTAGAAGATAAATGCTCAACGGACTTTAATAGATTAGAAACGAAATAGACATCATGAAAATTTCTTGTTTAGAAAGGTTCACAGAACGCTTGTAGACTACAATTAGGATATACCATACAAAACGCTAAAGCTGCAGGGAGAACATTAATTAGCCTTGTAGCAAGCAATCTAATGACAGTCTGCCTATAATTAATTCATGTTGTCATTAATATCTTCACTATAGCATTGATACCCGACTATTATAGTTACTAAATAATTTACTGAAGAACGTTAAAACAAATTTCAAAGTAGAAAAATCTATCTAATTAAAATCCAACAGAACATCCTTTTATATTTTATGATTGCAATTTTTATAGACAATAAGAGTAATTACCATAATCTAAATTCAAAATTCAGCTGCAACTTCTTGCAGGTTTTAGTAACTGGCATTACTAAAAGGGTAATTATAATTACTAAACGTATGTTTAAGTAGGTTTCAAAACCCATCTAAAAAACTATTAAAGGCCCTTAATATTACGTAAAAGCTTGGCAAATAGGTTCAGTCTAATTTGGGTTTTTCCTATTCAAAAATCATTCACCATCTTATAACCGATGAACTTTTAAAACTGTATTAGGGAACAACATTTGTTCTGGATGAAATTTCTGCTAATTAGGACAAAATCAACTCATAATTTAACAAATTTATCAAGAAATTTTTGCGGCTATATATTTATTTAAAACATCGGTTTTTATCATAATAATTTGTAAATCAGTTCATAAAATTCAACCATTTTTATTGAACATTAATCTTATGCTAGTCGCTTAATTATCTTATTATATAAAATACAAAAATCGTTGAAATGCACTAAACAATGCATAAAACGAGGGTTTGCTAAAAATTTAACCCATTTTTTTTGCGGTTTCACAACAGAAACAGAACATACCACAACATTAAATTTTTCGCCTTACCAGTATAGTGAATATTTGTTATTGGAGAATTCCACAGATTTTAATTTAAAATCAATAGGTGTTTTTCTTCAATACTAAATAGCACATGACCAAACTGATCGTTTTTTTTGATTTCACTAAGCACTCTTCACTTATGGGAAAAATTTTCTCCAAAGGTTTGTTTTTCGTTTTATTTTTGTTCTTGGGTTTCAACACTGCCTTTTCTCAAGTAAAAAGAGATTTCGCGGTTCGTTATGAAGCGGATATTCGTGGAGAGATCACATTTATAGCCAACAACATTGTCAACCGCTATATTCCAGAAAGTACTGGAAGAAGATGGGTCTATAGAAATGGCCGCTGGAGAAGGGAAAACTATACTATTCCAGAAGTAACACCAAATGAACCTTACAACGATACTCGTAACGCGTCTAGTGCAAATGATTCATTTGATATGCGTTATATTGATGTTGATGGGGATTCCTCTACATTTAGCTCAAGTAGTGCTATACTTAATGTTCCGGACTTTGAATGTGCAAGAATACGTTATGCCGGTCTCTATTGGTCAGCGGTATATACAAATTCTGACCGTAGTAATATTGATGAAATAAAATTTAGGGTTCCAGGTGGTGCCTATCAGGATATCGTTGCAGATGACGAGCTTTTTGATGGTTTTAATGATATAGATTTTGGATATTATGCACCCTACGCATATTACAAGGATATAACATCCATAGTTTCAGCTTTACCAAACCCAAATGGTGAGTATTTTGTTGCCAATGTTAGGGCAGACAATAGTCGCACGGTTAGTGGTGGTATTTCAGGTGGATGGAAAATGGTCGTGGTTTATGAAAACCCTAATTTACCGGGAGACAAATATATTACCACCTTTGACGGGTATGCAGGTATAAAATCTGGCGAAAGCGTAGATATTCCAATCAGTGGATATACAACGTTGCCAGCTCCATTTCCGGTTTATGCCAATATGGGGGTAGCTGCTTTGGAAGGTGATAATAGAATTGATGGAGACGCCTTACAAATCAATGCAAACGGTTCTTTTTCCACACTGTCAAACGGAGAAAACCCCGCTAATAATTTCTTTAATTCAAGCATTACAATTAATGATGCTCCCTTTACGGCTAGAAATCCTAATAGTATTAATACGTTAGGTTGGGACGTAGATTATTTTGAAATTCCTAATGGCGGAGTAAACAATACAATTATCCCCAACGGATCAACGAGTGCTACCTTAAGGGCCACTTCCTCACAAGATAAGTATGATATCTTTTTTGCTTCATTTGATGTAGATATTATAGCACCCAACATTGTGTTGGAAAAAAGGGTACAGACACCGGGAGGCGTTGATATTACTGGTGAAGGTGTTAATTTGGGTCAAACATTGGATTATGTGTTGACCTTTGAGAATATTGGTAATGATGACGGGGTAGGTTACACGATTAGAGACGTACTTCCTGTAAATGTTTCTCCTCCAAATGGACGTAGTTTTTTCAATGCCAATGATTTTTCTTACCCTAATGGGGTTACCTATACCTATGACCCTTTAACCCGTGAAATTATTTTTTCTATTCCAGATAGATATGTAGAACAAGAAGATTCTGAATATTCCATACGTTTCCGTGTTCAGGTAGCAGAAAACTGTTTTGATTTTGTAAATGCCTGTTCAGATTTAATTGAAAATGTGGCCTATGGTACCTACCGCGGAGAGAATAATTCTGCAATGGTTACCGATGATCCTAGTGTTAGCGAATTTAACTCTTGTGGTTTTACGGTTCCCGGAGCTACCAATTTCCTTTTGGACGACTTAAGTGCTTGTAGTTTTGATAGAACGGTAACCTTATGTGGTGCAAATTCAATTTTGACTGCAGGACAAGGTTTTGATTCTTACGTCTGGTACCGAGATACTAATGGAAATGGTGAATTGGATAGCTTGGATGTGGAAATCAATGATGGTGACCCAGACAATGACCCAAGTACTCAAGTAGTAACTTCACCTGGGGTATATATCGTAGATAAAATAGTTGCAGCACCCTGTATTGGTTATCAAGAAGTTATTACGGTGGAACCTTTTGGTTCTGGAAACATTCCAAACCCGGTTACGGAATATTTTAACGAGGTTAACAATGATTCCGATCCGTCTAACGATATTCCCGGGGAAATTGTTAACTGTACTATAGATAATTCTTTTATCCCTAAAATTTTCTTGTGTGGTATTAATGATTCCCAACCACTATCGGTAAATATTGTTGATGCCCAAAGTGTTAGTTGGGAACTTTTAGATGAAGGTAGTTGTTCGCCAGTTGGTGAGGATTGTGCCAATAAAGCACTTACCTGTAATTGGACAGAAGTTGGTTCTGGGAGCAATTTTCTTTTAAATGCCCCAGGGGAATATAGATTGTCCGTTGTTAATAGAAATGGTTGTACCAGTCGCTATTATTTTAAAGGTTTTCAGAATAATTTGGAAATCGATTTTAATAAAAGGGATATTGTATGTACGGCAGACGGTAATATAACTATTACGAATTTAGGTAGCGGATATGGGTATCAATTGGTAGATAACGAAACGAACAATGTTCTTGTTCCATTTAGCGCTAACAACGGCCCAAGCTTTGATTTTGCTTCTGGAGAAAACGGCTCTTACAGAGTAGAGGTTACCCCTACGGATAATAATGGTGATGTAATCCCCAATGCCTGTGTATTTACAACTGAGGTTATTGGTATTTTAGACCGGGATGTAACTTACAATGTAAATGTTACTCCAGAATTCTGTTATGAACTAGGTACTATTAATTTACAAATTAATAATGCCGATGCTGTTTATAATTATGAAATTAGAATTGATGATGGTAGTAATGGGGGCTTAGGTACTCTTTTGGATAGTGAAAACGGTCAGGCGGATAATAACTTTACCTTTACGGATTTAAGTGCAGGAAATTATATTGCCTTGATTTCTACTGCAGATGGTTGTTCGTATAGTGAAAATGTTACCATTGCAGACAATAATGACCTTACATTGAGTGCAAGGGTTTCTCAACATATTACTTGTAGGGAAGGTAATATCCAAATGGATTCGGACGGTGGTACTACACCTCATACTTATGCTATCTGGTCTTATGTAGATGAAACGGGAACTACCGTTACATCATATCCAACGTATGCAGATATACCTGCAACCAATTTTCAGACTAGCCAAATTTTTGACATTTTAGACCCAGGACAATACACATTCGTTGTATTGGACAGAAACGGTTGTTATCAAGTGTCCAATACTGTTGAAATAGAATTTCAACCTGCGGCGGAGTTTAACGCTACTACAGTAGTGGATGTCAACTGTTTTGGGGATTCTAGTGGTAGAATCCAGTACAACTTAATTGACAATAACGGGTATCAATTAACCTTTTCTCTATTTGATTCTGATGACCAACCCTTAGCACAAAATGGTTCGGGTAATTTTTCAAATTTACCGGCAGGGGATTATCGTGTTGTAATCAATCAAAGTAGAGGAAATGCTTCTTGTGATTATGAGGAAAATTATACTATTGGTTCACCAGCTACGGCTGTTCAGGGTAATGCGGTTTTAATTCAGGATTACTCATGTGTTCAAGATGGTATCATTGAGGCACAGAGCGTTTCGGGCGGTGTTGCCCCTTATGAATATAGTATTGACGGTGTCAATTTTATTCCAGATACGGTGGCCAATGCAAATCGTTTCGAGAATTTGGTAGATGGTAGTTATTATATCACTATCAGGGATGCCAACGGGTGTATTTTTAGAACTAACGTGATAATGATTGATGCGCCAAACCCTCCTACAGATTTAAATATCACGGCAACCCAGATAACATGTCCTGATCAAACTGTAGATCTTAGGGTGTCCACTACAAATGGTTCATTGCCTTATACCTATTCCATCGTAGCCCCGTCTGTGATAAGTCCAACAAGTACTGTGGGTAATGAGGCTAATTTTGATAATCTTGCGCCGGATACGTATACACTTAGGGTTACGGATTCAGACGGTTGTTTTTATGAGGAAAACTATACCATTAACGGAGTTAGTCCTATTTCTGCTTCTGGTACCACTGTTCAACCCATATCTTGTTTTGGTGCAAATGACGGTAGTATTCGTTTTAATGTGAATTTCCAAAGTGGACAGAATTTTACATATACCATTACGGGCCCATCTGGTTTTACCAGTAGTGGAGGTACGCAAGCGGTTATCAATAATTTAAATAATCTAGAAGCCGGTGATTATGTTTTAAACTTAACGGAAACCAATACTAATTGTACATATACTACTACGCACAGTTTAGAAGGGCCGGCAACTGCGTTAAATATATCAAACGTTGATGAAACCCAGCCTACCTGTTTAACAGATGGCAGTGTTAGTATAACCGCTTCAGGTGGTTGGGGAGGATACTCTTTTGCATTGAACAATCCAGATGGCTCAGGCTTTGGTACAAATACAACAGGTAGTTTCAATGGTTTAACACAATCAGGAACATATAACGGTACATTAACGGATGCCAATAATTGTGTAATACCCTTTTCATTTACCTTAAACCCGGCTATACCACCGGTTTTGGCCATTACGCCAAACCAGAATTGTTTTGATAGTGCAACAGGTTTAACCTTAACGGCCAATGTAACTTCAGGAGGTGATGGCAATTTTGAATATAGCCTTAACGGTGCTCCGTATACAACGAATAATACATTTAGCAATCTAACCTCTGGAACATATACGATAGATGTTAGGGACGGTAAAAATTGTACGGACTCGCAAACCATTGTTATTGACCCAGAATTAACGGTTACTGCCAATGCGGGCAATATAACGGCCTGTGGCACCGACACGGACGTTTCCATCGCCGCCGCCGGTGGCGACGGCAACTATGTCTACGCTATCGTGGACAACGGCACGTTACCGGCCCCTGGCGACTTTGGCCCCAACGGTACGGTTCCGGTTACGGGTACCGGGGATTATGATGTGTACGTGAGGGACAACAACGGGAACGCCGGTTTCTGCGAGAGCTCGTATGACATCACGATTTCCCAGGACGATCCCCTTGCCCTTTCGGTTTCCAATACGCCCGTGCTCTGTAGCGGGGACAACCAGTCCACCATTACGATACTGGCCAGTGGCGGCGAGGGACCGTATACCTATAGCATCGACAACGGTGCCAGCTATGTACCGCAGAACACGTTCAACAACCTTGGTGCTGGATCGTACAACATCCGCGTAAGGGACGTGAACCTTTGCGAGATAGCGGAGATCCATACGATCACGGAGCCGTTCAACCTATCGGCCTCGGCGGCGGTTGCCGCACTTGTGGAATGTAACCCTTCACAGGGTGCGGAGGTCCGCATTACGAACGCACAGGGCGGAACCGCGCCGTATACCTATAGCTTTGACGGGGGCGGCACGTATGTTGCGAGCCCCATAGGATATTTGTTGCCGGGAGACCATACGGTCTACGTTATGGACGACAACAACTGTACGTTCCCCATGGACATTACTGTGGAGCCCGCGCCTGCACCTCCCACATTGTCGGCAACGATAGATTACCTATGTGACGGCGACGGTACGGTAACGGTCACCCCCAGCAGTAGCGATTTTGATTATACCTACAGTATCGACGGTAGCCCCAACACCCCGGAAACCTCCAATGTCTTCAACAACGTACCCGCAGGTCCGCACACCATAGACGTTACTTACATAAGTACATTGGCTCCGGCAGAAAGTATTCTATTGCAAGAAGATTTTGGTTCGGGACCAAATACAAGTATCACACAGATAGATCCGGCCTACTGTTATGAACCACAAGATGGTAGCGCAAGCCTTTGTGGTTTTGGTACGGATACCCATATCCAAGATGGTGAATATTCGGTAACCAGTGTGATAACAAATCCATATAACCCATGGAGAAGTCCTAACGACCATACGGGTAATGCCAACGGGCGTTACTTGGCGATCAATGTTGGTGGTGCAGCTGGTGTTGGTGGTATTGTATATGCAAAGCGAGGTGTAGAAGTTATTCCAAATAGAGATGTAACCGTTTCTTTATATGCATTTAATATTTTTAGAAATGGTCAATCTGGTGGAGACCCTACCATTGAAATAGAATTAGTAGACCTAGGAGGTAATGTAATTGCCAGTACAGCTACGGGCAATATACCAAAAAATAATAACGCCGATGATTGGCATAATTATAGCGTTACCCTTAATCCAGGAGCAAATACAAACTTGGATATTGTCATAAGAACCAATTCCGCTGTAATTCAGGGTAATGATATTGCAATTGATGATATTCTTGCTTTCCAAATACCAGAACAGTGTCCTGGAACAACAAGTATCGATGTAATCGTGGAGGACGGGCACGCTTTTGATGCGTCCATAATCGGTTATGAAGATTTGGACTGTAACGCGGACGGTTCTGGTTCCATAACCTTTGAGGTAGAGAATTACGGAGCGGGTGGGTTCGAATATAGTTTTACAAGTGACTTTAGTTCTATTTTAGGCAGTACAACAGTATCGCCACAGACAATATCGTCGCTTTCGGCAGGCAATTATACTATATATGTTAGAGAGGCCGGCAGTACCAACCCTGGTTGTAGTACTAGTATAAGCCAAGTAATTAACGAGCCTACTGCGGTGGTTGCAGATGCGGGCCAAACACAACCTTATACCTGTGATAATGGTGGAGCGATTATTACCGCCAGTGCAACTGGTGGAACACCGGGTTATGAATATCAATTGGAGGATAATTCAGGGAACATTGTAACCGCATACCAAACAGGTACAACTTTTGGAGGAATAACTGCAGGAACGTATAGGGTCCGTGTTATGGATGCAAACGGATGTACGGATCTGGATGACCCTATAACTATTAGTGCACCTGTTATTCCTGTATTTACACTTGCTGAAACAGCATGTTATAGTGGCAGTAATGACGCAACTATTCGTGTAGATGTTACTGCAGGTAACGGCGGATATCAATTTAGATTAAACGGTGGTGCTTGGGTGGTACCGTCGCCAATTACGGAAACTACTTATACATTTACAGGGTTATCTAATGGTACTTATACCATTGAGGTAACTGACGCTTATGGGTGTGACCCGGCTTCTCAGTCAATTACCATTCATCCTGAGTTAACGGTTACTGCCAATGCGGGCAATATAACGGCCTGTGGCACCGACACGGACGTTTCCATCGCCGCCGCCGGTGGCGACGGCAACTATGTCTACGCTATCGTGGACAACGGCACGTTACCGGCCCCTGGCGACTTTGGCCCCAACGGTACGGTTCCGGTTACGGGTACCGGGGATTATGATGTGTACGTGAGGGACAACAACGGGAACGCCGGTTTCTGCGAGAGCTCGTATGACATCACGATTTCCCAGGACGATCCCCTTGCCCTTTCGGTTTCCAATACGCCCGTGCTCTGTAGCGGGGACAACCAGTCCACCATTACGATACTGGCCAGTGGCGGCGAGGGACCGTATACCTATAGCATCGACAACGGTGCCAGCTATGTACCGCAGAACACGTTCAACAACCTTGGTGCTGGATCGTACAACATCCGCGTAAGGGACGTGAACCTTTGCGAGATAGCGGAGATCCATACGATCACGGAGCCGTTCAACCTATCGGCCTCGGCGGCGGTTGCCGCACTTGTGGAATGTAACCCTTCACAGGGTGCGGAGGTCCGCATTACGAACGCACAGGGCGGAACCGCGCCGTATACCTATAGCTTTGACGGGGGCGGCACGTATGTTGCGAGCCCCATAGGATATTTGTTGCCGGGAGACCATACGGTCTACGTTATGGACGACAACAACTGTACGTTCCCCATGGACATTACTGTGGAGCCCGCGCCTGCACCTCCCACATTGTCGGCAACGATAGATTACCTATGTGACGGCGACGGTACGGTAACGGTCACCCCCAGCAGTAGCGATTTTGATTATACCTACAGTATCGACGGTAGCCCCAACACCCCGGAAACCTCCAATGTCTTCAACAACGTACCCGCAGGTCCGCACACCATAGACGTTACTTATTTGAGTACGGTAGCACCTGCAGAAAGTACATTGCTAACCGAAGATTTTGGTTCGGGACCAAATACAAGTATCACACAGATAGATCCGGCCTACTGTTATGAACCTGGTGATGGTAGTACAAGCGCCTGTAGTATTGGCGATGCCCGTTTATTTGATGGAGAATATACCGTAACTAGCGCTTTAGCGCCTTTACATGCAACTTGGATCAGTCCTAACGACCATACGGGTAATGCCAATGGGCGTTATTTGGCGATCAATGTTGGCGGTGTAGTTGGTGTTGGTGGTATTGTATACTCTAAAAGAAATGTTGAAGTTTTACCAAATCAAGATATTACCATTTCATTTTGGGCATTGAATTTATTACGCTCGGGAACCTCTGGTGGTGATCCTAGTATGCAAATAGAATTAGTAGATGGTAGTGGTAATATTATAGCTAGTTCATCTACCGCAGGAAGTGTTCCAAAAAATAATGGCCCAGATGATTGGCATAATTATACTGTTTCTTTAAATCCTGGAGCAAACACAAATTTGGATATTATATTTAGAACCAATTCTGCAGTTCTTGACGGTAATGATATTGCCATAGACGACCTTCTGGCTACACAGCCACCAGCAAGATGTCCTGGAACTACAAGTATCGATGTAATCGTGGAGGACGGGCATGCTTTTGATGCGTCCATAATCGGTTATGAAGATTTGGACTGTAACGCGGACGGCTCTGGTTCCATAACCTTTGAGGTGGAAAATTACGGAGCGGGTGGATTTGAGTATAGTTTTGATAGTGGTTTTGCCACAATAGATGGTAGCGATACCGTATCACCATATACTATTTCAGGATTGGCCGCTGGTAATTACACTATTTATGTTAGAGAGGCCGGTAGTACCAACCCTGGTTGTAGGGTTTCTATTTCCCAAACAATTTCCGAGCCCACTATTGTAACCTTTACAGAAACCGTTGTACAGCCAACTTGTGTAGATGGTGGTTCGGTTACCATAACAGCTTCTGGCGGAACGGCAGGTTATACGTATCAAATTGAAGAATCAAATGGAAATATTGTAGGGCCACAAAGTGAAAATATCTTCACTGGCCTTAATGAAATAGGAATACATACCATTACCGTTACGGATACTAATGGTTGTACCGCTACGGATACCTTTACGTTGAACACACCAGTGAACCCTGTTATCAGTATTGACCCTAGTTCAAATTTATGTTTTGACTCTTCCAATCCAGGGTCGGCTACCGTAGTAGTTGGTGCATCTGGCGGTTTAGCTCCTTATGTATTTAAAATGAATACCGGTCCTTATAGAAACTCTAACACCTTCTCTAATTTAACACCAGGTAATTATACATTTGAAATTAGGGATGCCAATGGATGTACGGACGATATTACATTTACCATAGAGCCCCAATTAACAGCAAATATTGTTTTATCCAAGGATATTGATTGTACAGTATCTCCTGATGCTATATTGGATTTACAAGTAAATGGGGGCTATGCGCCGTATACCTATGAATTAAATTTTGACAATGGTGGTTATAATTCATACTCAGGATCATTTCCGTTTACTACTAATACCCCGGGATTATACAGGTTTAGGGTAACGGATAGCCAAGGATGTATTGCAGAATCCAATGAAGTTACGGTAACGGCTTCGGTTAATCCTTTGGCTACAGAGACCGTAACGGACCCAACATGTAATGGAGATGCTAATGGCGTAGTAGAAATCAATATTGACCCAGATTATGGATCTTCGCCTTATCAAATTAGTTTTGATGGAAGCCCATTTACTAGTCAAAGAGTTTATCCAGGATTGGCAGCAGGAACATATTCCTATACCCTTAGGGACAGTAAAAGCTGTACCTACACGGATACCGTTGTAGTGACAGATCCAGATTTGTTTGATGCCAACGTGGTGGCAACGGATGTTAGTTGTGGTTCATCTGGAGATATACCGGGTAGAATTGATATTAGTATCATAAGTGGTGGGGTTCCTAATTTCACTTATACGTTGTACGACAATCAGAATAATATTGTAGTAACCACGGGCCCTAATCCAATTGTGAATACGGCTTCAACCACCGCTACGTTTGACGGACTTACCTTTGGAGATTATTATGTTCGTGTGTTGGATGCCAATGGTTGTGAATTTTATCAAAACCCTGTTCGTGTTCTTTCTAATCCATATTTAACAGTTGATGCCCTTGTTCCAGCAGTTAGCTGTGCTACCGGTGGGTCTGTAGATTTATTGGCAAGTGGTGGATCTGGAAATTATGATTTTACCATTTACGGTGCAGGAACTGCTCCAGATACAGAAGTAGCAGGACCTGGAACGGGAGAAGAAAGTGCCAGTTACTTAGGTTTAAATCCAGGCCAATCCTATGTATTCCAAGTTATAGATACGGATACCAATTGCTCCAGTTATGTAGAGGTAGATATACCACCACTTTCTTCAATAGATGTAGTTTCAGATCCGGTGGTCAATGATGTTGCTTGTTTTGGTGACACCAATGGGTCTATAGCTTTTCAGATTGAAGGTCATGATGCTGGTGTTAGTTCAATTTATTATGAGATCAGGGAATCTATTTCCAATACTCCTTTGGGTGGTGCGTATTCCGGTACAATTACAGGGTCTAGCGGACCTAGTGCAACTCCAGTGGAAACCGTATCCGGTATCCCTCCGGGAGATTATGTATTGTTTTTTAGAGAAAATAGTACACCAGATTGTACCAATACTTATGAGTTTAGAATACTAGAACCTAATCAGGTAACATTAAGTTTAATTGACCAAAACAATGGCTACTGTACTGAAGATGCAAACGTAACAGTAATTGCAGGCGGTGGTAATGGATCATATACGTATGCATTTGTGGAAGATGGTATGACACCAGGGGCTGGAGATTACGATACAAGTAACTATAAAGAATTAGACCCCGCAGTTAATACAGCATGGGATGTGTACGTTCTAGATGGTAATGGTTGTGCTGCAATTGCTCCATTGGATATAACCATATCAGAAGACCCTTCTCCTACAATTTCTGCGGTAGTAGTTAATCAATGTGCTGCAGATGAAGGTGAGTTTATCGTTGAGGTTACTTTAGATGGTGAAGGAATTCAACCCTATACATTAAGTGTTAATAGTGGTTCTTATCAGTCTTCTACATTAACCACATTAGGTACAACACATCAATTTACAAATTTAAGCTCAGGCAACTATACAATTGATTTACGTGATTTTAATGGTTGTGGAAACCAAGTTTCTTTAGAAATATTCAAACCTTCTAATATTACGGCAGAAGTTCAGGCACAGCCTACTTGTTTAGGTGGTGATGGTGCTATTTTGATTACGGCCTATGGAGGATCAGGGGCCTATGAATATGAATTGTTCTATTTTGGAGGAGCGTCTGTTTCAGGCCGTAGTACAACTCCTCTCTTTTCTGGTCTAGACCCGGGTATGTATACGGCGGCAATTTATGACTTGGACCCAAGATATACCGGATGTAGTGCTTTGGTAGATATAGAACTGGAAGTTCCTACAGATGTTGATTTTACAACTTCGGTAACGGATGTTACCTGTTTTGGAGGAAATGACGGTAGTATTGTCGTTACCCTTGATCCAACTATGGACAACCCACCATATTCGTATCAGTTGATGGTTGACCCAACTCCTAGTGTACCTTATGACGCTTTACGAATGTTGCCTCAAGGACCGGCACAGTCATCGAACATTTTCAATAACCTTTCAGCTAACGATGACTATTATGTAAGGGTAACCTCAGATAGAGGATGTTTCTTGGACAGACCTGTTCCAATTGCGGAACCAGACGAGATTTTGAACGTAAGCGCGAGTGTTGTGGAATTCGGCTGTAGTGTCGGCAATAACGACAACAATGCCACGGTAACGGTCAACGGCGGCATTACGGGCGGAAGCGGCAACTATGTGATCTATGAGTTCATCGATAGCGCTTCCAACGTGGTACAGTCTGGCGCTTCCAATGTATTGACGGTAACGGATAGAACCGGCGAGAGCTATACGATAAACGTATACGACGACAACGGATGTTCCGGCAGCACTACCGCTACGGTACTACCTTTCGACGAGATGACCGGAGCAACCGCTGCGGTGACCACTACGGTTACCTGTGCGCCCGGCTTGGACGGTGAGATCACCGTAACGGCAACTTCGACGGCGAGCGACGCTACGAAGTACGAGTACAGTATCGACAACGGGGCGAGCTACCAGGTATCCAATGTTTTCGGCGGACTTGCCGCCGGTACGTACAATTTCTTGGTAAGGCATGTGGATACGGGCTGTATAGTAACGGCATCCGCACGTATCGAGGAACCCAATACGTTCACTATGGATGTGGCGAAGGGCAGCGACGTGATCTGTTACGGAACGGATACGGGCGAGGTGACCTTCTCACTTATTGATGCCACGTATGGCGGCGGATTCGACTGGGAAGTGTATGATACCAACGGTACGCCGAACAATACTTTGGACGATGTTAGCGTAGCTACAGGAGACGAGGTTACGCCTACGACGAACCTTGGGGCGGGGAACTATTATGTTTCGGTGACCCAGGACAGCAACCCGTTCTGTACGAACACGGAGTCCTTTACGATCAACGGACCTAACGCGGATATTACGGGAACTACCGTAGTAACGGATATTACGTGTGCACCGGGGAATAACGACGGATCCATTACCATCACCGATGTCGTGGGTGGTTGGGGCGGCTATACCTACTATGTGGGTACCGTTGCACCGGTTCCTTCAACGGTCTTTTCCGGCAATGCCACGTTCGGCGGACTTACCGCAGGCACATATGAGGCATGGGCACGTGACAGCGAGGGCTGTGAAAGGCTGATCCAGGACAATATCGTGCTAAACAACCCGACACCTATAGCGGCAACGCTTGGTGTGAACCAGGAGAACTGTACGAACCTACAGGGCGAGATCGAGGTAAGCGCACCTACGGGCGGACAGGGAAGCAACTATACGTACCAATTGATATTGGACGGCAGCGATTTCCGCGCGCCGCAGAACACGAGGGTATTCTCGGGTCTTGGGGCTGGTGTCTACGAGGTACGTATCACGGACCAATGGACCTGTGACTTCACTACCCTTCCGGTAGAGCTTTACGAGCAATTGGGCGCGACCACTGCGGTGGACAAGCCTATCGATTGTACAGGTACACCTGGCGGAACGATCACGGTGAACGTAACGGGCGGATCCACGAACCTTGAGTTCGAGATGACCCCGCCTAGCGGACCTAACGTTATCCAAACGAACAATCCTACTTTTACGGACCTGACCGATCCGGGCACATATACGTTCGTTGTAAGGGACCTTGATACGACCAATCCGGTATGCCAGACCACGGCAACACAAATATTGGACGCTCCGGTACTGCCTGCCTTTACCGAAACGCATATAGATATTACCTGTTTTGGTGCTGATAATGGTTCTATTACCTTATCACAAACTCAGAATGGCGTAAACCCATTAACGTTTACCATTGCTCCTGTAGCAGGTACATTTAACACAAGTAGTAACACATTTGAAAACTTACCACCAAATACATATAGCATTACAGCTACGGGAACGAATAGCTGTACTACTACAATTACAGGTATCGTAATAGATGAACCAGACGAGATTTTGAACGTAAGCGCGAGTGTTGTGGAATTCGGCTGTAGTGTCGGCAATAACGACAACAATGCCACGGTAACGGTCAACGGCGGCATTACGGGCGGAAGCGGCAACTATGTGATCTATGAGTTCATCGATAGCGCTTCCAACGTGGTACAGTCTGGCGCTTCCAATGTATTGACGGTAACGGATAGAACCGGCGAGAGCTATACGATAAACGTATACGACGACAACGGATGTTCCGGCAGCACTACCGCTACGGTACTACCTTTCGACGAGATGACCGGAGCAACCGCTGCGGTGACCACTACGGTTACCTGTGCGCCCGGCTTGGACGGTGAGATCACCGTAACGGCAACTTCGACGGCGAGCGACGCTACGAAGTACGAGTACAGTATCGACAACGGGGCGAGCTACCAGGTATCCAATGTTTTCGGCGGACTTGCCGCCGGTACGTACAATTTCTTGGTAAGGCATGTGGATACGGGCTGTATAGTAACGGCATCCGCACGTATCGAGGAACCCAATACGTTCACTATGGATGTGGCGAAGGGCAGCGACGTGATCTGTTACGGAACGGATACGGGCGAGGTGACCTTCTCACTTATTGATGCCACGTATGGCGGCGGATTCGACTGGGAAGTGTATGATACCAACGGTACGCCGAACAATACTTTGGACGATGTTAGCGTAGCTACAGGAGACGAGGTTACGCCTACGACGAACCTTGGGGCGGGGAACTATTATGTTTCGGTGACCCAGGACAGCAACCCGTTCTGTACGAACACGGAGTCCTTTACGATCAACGGACCTAACGCGGATATTACGGGAACTACCGTAGTAACGGATATTACGTGTGCACCGGGGAATAACGACGGATCCATTACCATCACCGATGTCGTGGGTGGTTGGGGCGGCTATACCTACTATGTGGGTACCGTTGCACCGGTTCCTTCAACGGTCTTTTCCGGCAATGCCACGTTCGGCGGACTTACCGCAGGCACATATGAGGCATGGGCACGTGACAGCGAGGGCTGTGAAAGGCTGATCCAGGACAATATCGTGCTAAACAACCCGACACCTATAGCGGCAACGCTTGGTGTGAACCAGGAGAACTGTACGAACCTACAGGGCGAGATCGAGGTAAGCGCACCTACGGGCGGACAGGGAAGCAACTATACGTACCAATTGATATTGGACGGCAGCGATTTCCGCGCGCCGCAGAACACGAGGGTATTCTCGGGTCTTGGGGCTGGTGTCTACGAGGTACGTATCACGGACCAATGGACCTGTGACTTCACTACCCTTCCGGTAGAGCTTTACGAGCAATTGGGCGCGACCACTGCGGTGGACAAGCCTATCGATTGTACAGGTACACCTGGCGGAACGATCACGGTGAACGTAACGGGCGGATCCACGAACCTTGAGTTCGAGATGACCCCGCCTAGCGGACCTAACGTTATCCAAACGAACAACCCAACTTTTACGGACCTGACCGATGCGGGTACCTATACGTTCATTGTAAGGGACTTGGATACGAACAATCCTGCAAGGTGTGAGACTACGGCAACACAAATATTGGACGCTCCGGTATTACCCGTATTATTGGATGCCACAATTGTAGACGTAAGCTGTTTTGGTGGAAGTGACGGTAGTATTAGAGCTAATATAGAACCATCTACTAATACGAACCCGGCATATCAATATGAACTTTATAGTACTAGTGATTTGGTAACTCCAATTGCCCCCTTACAGGATAATCCGTTGTTTACTGGATTAGCTGCGGGTGATTATCAGGTGCGTGTAGTATCGAGCAGAGGATGCGAAGGATTCAAGAACGAAACGATTACAGAGCCTACACAATTATTGATAGATGCAACGGTAACGGAGTTTACTTGTTCATCAAACAACTCAGTAAATACGGCAACAATAACTGTAAACGTGTTGGATGGTGCTACAACAGCAGGTGTTTCTTCAGGTACATCACCATATTTATATAGTTTGGACAATGTAATTTTCCAAAACGCTAATACGTTCCCCATTACGGACAATGGTAGTGTACAGACAATAGATGTGTTTGTTAAAGATGCTAACGGATGTTCAGAGCATACTTCGGTAACGGTACAACCGATCAATACCTTTATTGCTACTTTAGCTACAGACCAAGAAATTACTTGTTCAAATGATGAGCTGGTGACAATTTCAGTTGATGACAATGGTTTGGCACATACCTATAGTTTTGAATTATTACCAGTAGGCAATAGTAATGGTGCACCTATATCTACAACGGCAACAACGGCAGAATTTAGTTTAAGTGCCGTGGGGTCATATAATTTCCGTGTAACAGATTTGGATACCGGGTGTTATGTCATTACCGAGACATATACTATTGAACCTTTTGACTTTATTACGGCAACTGCTACTGCTACTTCTGTGGTTACCTGTTTTGGTGACACAAACGGAGGGTTGTCAATTAATATTGATGGATATAATGGCAACTATGATTACCAAGTATTTGATACGACAGGTAATCCAGTTGGGCCATTAACTTCCACAAATACCAGTGTAAACCCTAGGTTTATAGGAAACATTTCTGGCGGTAATTATTATGTTCAGATTACTGAAACCGATGTGCCTTTATGTTCTGAAAATACCAACATAGTTACTATTGCATCACCCGATAGACCTTTGGACGCAGTGGTGACCCCAATTGCAGAAACTACCTGTACCAACGATAAGGGTGAAATTAGTGTAATTCCTAGTGGAGGGTATAAACCTTATGATATTACGCTTACCAATAACCTAACAGGTGAAAACGTAACGGTTGAAAATGTTCAGGAAATGGTATTTGGCAATCTTTCTGCTGGAGATTATAGCATTCAAATTACAGATAATGTAGGATGCTTTATCAATAGGACGGAAACACTTATACCGGCAACACCAATTATTGCAAGCACCACACCTTTGATTACGGAATTGTCTTGCTACGGAGATACGGGCGCTGTAATTAGTGCGATCGTTACCGGTGGAGGAAGTGGTTCTTATGGATATCAATTAAATTATTATGATGCTTCTGGAACTACGATCGTTAATACTACAGGTATTCAAAACAATCCTAGCTTTAATGACCTTGGTGCAGGTGTTTATAGTATTACCGTAGTTGATGGATGGGATTGTGATATGACGACCAACACTGTGGAAATAACACAACCAACAGAAGTTCAGGCTTCTTTATTGAGGACCAATCCTTTAACTTGTACTACCGGTGCAGAGTTTGAACTGACTGCAACAGGTGGTAGCGGTACATATGAATATAGTGTTGATAATATTACGTATTTACCAATGACAACAAATCCTCTTGGATTACCTGAAGCGGGTATATACCAACATGGAAGATATCAATTCTATGTACGTGATGCCATAAATGGTTGTGAGGCTGCGTTATCGAATGCCATTACAGAAAATGAAATATTACCATTAACGCTCACGGTAGATGATACTGCGGCAGTATTGAATTGTTCAGGAGAAAATACCGCAATCATTTATGCAAGTGCGGAAGGTGGTTTAGGAAACTATCAATATGAATTATATACAGATAGTTCCCTGTCTGCAGCATCAAGAATTGCTGGACCTCAAACAGAAGGTGTTTTCAGGAACTTATTCGCTGGAACGTACTATGTTTCGGTTACGAGTGAAGACTGTTCTACTCAAGCTGAAGAGGTCGTTATTCAGGACCCAACGCCATTATCATATGTTGATAGTGTAATAGATGTTAGTTGTGCAGGAGAAAACAACGGACAAATAACAGTCACCTTATCTGGTGGTGCAGGTGGATATCAATATGCCATTTCACCAAACTTAAACCAGGCGTTTACGACTAATACTTTTACAGATTTGGCGCCAGGTGAATACACCATAATTGCCCAGGATAGAAATGGTTGTTTTGAATATTTGACATACACTATTTCTGAACCTGAAATACTCGCTGTGAACCCAACGGTTACTCCAGAAATTTGTGTAGATAGCCAAGACGGTACCATTGCCCTAGAAATTTTAGGAGGGACCGCACCTTACAGTACCGCTATAAATGCAAATGGCGATGCAGATTTTGTACTAGGAAGAACAGAGTTCTTGAACATGGCTGCCGGTAACTATTTAATTTTTGTTAGGGATGCCAATGGTTGTGAAACCAATGTAATCATAGATATAGAAAGAGGTGTTAACTTAAACGCTACGGTAGAACCTATTTATGAATGTTCTAGTGACGTTCCTAATAATTATGTAAACATTACATTGGAAGATGACAGTGTTATAGGAGATGTTCTATATGCAATTGATTCTACAGACCCTGAAGATTTACAGCTAAATCCTGATTTTAGGAATTCGGCACCGGGTAACCATTATATTACGATTGCCCATGCCAATGGTTGTTTACAAACCATAGATTTTGTGATAGAGGCCTTTGAGCCATTGTCACTGACCTTGGAACAACATAACCTTAATGAAATTACTGCAGTAGCTGACGGAGGAAGAGAAGGGTATACGTATTATTTTGATGGAATAGACAATGGGGATAGCAATACGTTCTTCATTGATAGAACAGACACCTTTGAAGTGCGTGTGGTTGATCAAAATGGTTGTGAATCCATCGCTAATATTTATATGGAATTCATAGATATTGAATTACCTAATTTCTTTACTCCAGACGGTGATGGACAAAATGATTTTTGGATACCTAGAAACATGGAACAGTTCCCTGAAATACTAATAAAGATTTTTGATCGTTATGGTAGGGTAGTTTCCCAACAATTTGCAGATTCTGAAGGTTGGGACGGTACATATTCCGGCAAATTCTTACCTACTGGTGATTACTGGTATGTAATAAAATTGAATGGAGAAAGAGATGAAAGAGAATTTGTAGGGCACTTTACTCTATATCGATAAAACTTAACCTAAAATGATGATGCGGAACAGTCTACTGATGTTGGTTTTTTTACTTAGTGCCTATGCCGTAAGGGGTCAGGAGCTTAATTCGCCTCAATTATCGCAGTATTTGGCAGATAATCCATTTGTTTTGTCACCTACATATGCGGGTATTGGCGATCATGTAAAGATCAGACTAAATGGCTTGGCCCAATGGGTGGGTATTAAAGATGCACCCAGAACCCAGTCCCTTGCTGCAGATATGAGGGTAGGTGAAAAATCTGGAGTTGGTATTTTTCTATATAATGATGCCAATGGAGACACAAAACAACAAGGAGCCAGGGTGTCATTTGCACACCATTTAACATTGGATAAATATGATGATGAATTCCTTTCCTTTGGAATTTCATACAACTATAACGGATTTAGGATAGATAACGAAGATGCGCAGAATAGTGGTGATCCAAATATCAACAATAGGTTAACGAACAACCATAATTTTGATGTTGGTATGCTCTACAGGCTCAATAAATTTTTCTTGAGTGCAAACGTATCTAACTTATTGGACAAGGAAATTAACCTTTCTACCTTTTCAAGTTTAAACGAGCCTACGGCTTTGAGAAACTATTACCTGTATTCTGGATATAGATACACCAAAAACAGAAATAGCCAGCTTGAAATAGAACCATCCGTTCTGTTCAAGGTATTTGAAAGTGACGGCAGGTCAGAAACCGACCTTAATGTAAAATTTAGATGGTATGAGTTTGAAGATTACTACTACGCTGGGGTCAATTATCGTTTTTTAAATGACCAAATTGGGGATCCTTTATATATTGCTCCTTTCTTTGGACTTAAAAAGAGTAATTTTTATTTTGGGTATTCCTATCAAATAATTTTGAATGAAATCTTGGGCTACAGTACGGGAACCCATGTAATTACCATTGGCGTAGACCTTTTCCAAGGTATTAGTAACTGTAGATGTACCTATTAAATCTTCAAGCAGATTGATTATGTTTGTGCTTTAGATTTTAAAAATGGGTAAAGTTCAATTAGAAAACATAAAAGCATATGCCCACCATGGCTGCTTAAAGGAAGAAACCAATATTGGTAGTGATTATTTGGTCAATGTATCGGTTACCACAAATTTGACCAAAGCTTCTTTTTCCGATCAACTATCAGACACGGTAGATTATGTTCACATCAATAAAATTGTAAAGCAGGAAATGGCCATACCGTCCAAATTACTGGAACATGTGGCTAAAAGAATCATAGATAGAATTTTTATGGAATTGCCAACGGTAGATAAAGCCAATGTTTCGGTCTCAAAAATCAACCCTCCAATTAATGGAGATGTTGAAAAAGTTACCGTAGCACTAAAATTAAGGAGAAAAGCGTAGTTTCTAGAAAAACCTAATTACAGGAAGATTTCTTAATTTTTGACTTTGATTTGCCCTAGAACAGGATAATTGTTTATTTTTGCTCACTCTTAAAAATAATGGCATCGTGGCCGAGTGGCTAGGCACAGCTCTGCAAAAGCTTGTACAGCGGTTCGAATCCGCTCGATGCCTCTAAAAAAACCCTTCTTTTGAAGGGTTTTTTGCTTTTTACTATTAAATGAGTTTTAGCAATTAAGACTTTTAATATCGTTTATGGTATAACTAAAAAATACTACTTTAGAACGGCTTAGTATATACTAGTTATAATTTGATTGGGTATCGAATATAATAGCTTGGCTACCTAGCTTACTCTTTAAGGTTTCTTGGAAAGAGGCCTTGAGCTCTGACCAATTCCAAAAAATAATTGCACAATTTGTGAAGATCAAATCTAAATTGTAATCATAGTCGGATATCGAATGATCTTTTTGGCATAAATGACATTGAACTAAGGGTTCAACTCCAGAATTGAACGATTTTATGCCCTCTTTTATAGATTCTAAAAATTTTAATGCCTCTTTATTCTGCTCTTTATTTGAGGTGCCGTAAAAAGATACAGGATCAACCCCTTCAATGACATTTTCTTTACAAGAAGGACAAATAATTTTTTTGGGAAGGATAAAATCTAGCCCCAAATCCCAACCTAGAACATGTTGTAGCTCACACGGTTTATTAATAAACTCAATTTCTCCATAGAGATCATCATCAGTTACTTCTTTAAAACCTGAGCCAGCATTATATATTTCAAATTTTGAGTTTTCTTCTGGTTCAGGATTAATGATTTTCGTATCAATGAACCAATTTTTAATAGGATCAAGGACTTCTTCTGGATCCTTTTTGTTTTTTTTGAAAGTAAAGACGGTATAGGTTTCCATAATTTATAAAACTTGAATAAACGCGTTATGATTGAAGTAGAAAAACCAAGAATATTGCAGGTATAAAATATACGACAATGGTTTTGGCCCCTTCATAGTCTTTTGCCACACGTTGACCAAAAAGTAACATTAGCAATGTAATGCAGGATAATATTGCTCCATAGAACGCTATTTTGCCATTATTTTCACTTAGTAATAGATACATGCCCACCAAACAAAGTAAACCTGCCACGACTTCTGTAACCAATACTGTACCTACCATAAACGGCACCATATTCTTAAGTGGCGTTTTGGCAAAATGTTCTTTTAGCCAAGAGATATTACCGGACCAATCCATTATTTTGTCCAACCCACTTTGTAAAAAGGTGATAGTCATAAATAGTAATAAAAGTATTTCAGTAGCATGTTCAAGTATGGCTTTCATATTTATTTAATTAAGTTCTGCTTTTTTTCTATGTAAAAGACGAGTGAGTTTTATGGATAAATCCGTGAAAATAATCTTGGCATTTCCATTTCTCTCTACATGGTAAATAGCATCTTCCAATTCTTTGGTAATATCCAGAATGTTGTTTTCATGTACAAAAGGAGCAAATTTCTTCAACTGAAATCCATCATTATGAATTTTAAGATATGCAAGTTCTTCTACCCCGTAATTTATCATTAGTGCCTGCCTCATTACTACAATACAATAATGTAGAAAATTCTTTTGTGTTTCCCTACCTGTTTTGGCAACTTCCTCTCCCCACAATAAAAGTTCGTGAATGGCCGCTTTATTGCCTTTTGCCTTAAATGCGCTTCTTACCCATTGTATAAACCAGTTTTCAAAAACCAAGTCTTCAGAATCATTGTTCAACAAGTCCAACGCTTTATTGAAATTACCATTAGCTTCATGTGCTATACGCATAGCCTCCGGCTGTGCAGCTCCTTTTTCAATAAGCGCTTTTGCAATAGCTTCTTCTGCCAATGGGGGAAAATGAACAATTTGGCAACGAGATTGTATGGTTTGTATAATTTGCTCCTCATCTTGGCATAGAAGCAAAAAGATGGTTTTATCCGGTGGTTCCTCTATTAATTTTAATAGTTTATTAGAAGCGGCATTATGTAATTTTTCTGCCATCCAGATAATCATGACCTTATAACCGCCCTCATAGGATTTTAATGATAGTTTCTTGACAATTTCCTGAGCCTCATGAACACCAATATGACCTTGTTTTTTTTCTATTTCAATAAACCTATACCAATCAAAAAGGTTGCCGTAAGGTTGTTCAACAATGAATTGACGCCATTCTTTCATATAATGATCGCTAACCGCTTTTGAACTTACTTTATCAGAATTGGCAACAGGAAAAGCAAAATGAACATCAGGGTGAGAAATAGAATTGAACTTTAAGTTGCAAGCCTCGTTTGGACCATTGTTCTCTCCGTTCTCATTACCGCAAATTATATATTGGGCATAGGCTAGCGCCATGGGCAATAGACCACAACCTTCTGGACCCACAAATAGTTGTGCATGAGGTATACGACCAGCATCTGCACTGGAGGATAAATGCTTCTTTATATGGGATAGCCCTAATATATCTTTAAATAACATAGTTTCAAATATAGTTGTTTTAACGCATAACAAAATTATTTGAATACTGCTTAAATTATCCCAATATGTACTTTATCACAAGCCTTTTAATCTTTACATTTGTCACTAAACAAAAGGTAAAACCCATGAAAGTATTGAATGACTTTAATTTTGAAGATAAGAAAGCGTTAATAAGAGTGGACTTTAATGTTCCCTTAAATGATAAATTTGAAGTAACGGATACCAATAGAATAGAAGCGGCCAAACCAACCATTATAAAGGTCTTGGAAGATGGCGGTAGCGCTGTGTTGATGAGTCATTTAGGTAGACCAAAAGGTTCACGTAATGCCGATCTATCATTAAGTCATATTTGTGATGCGGTATCAGATATTATTGGTGTCTCCGTAAAATTTGTAGATGATTGTGTTGGGGAAAAGGCAGAAAAGGCCGTTGCTGAACTACAAAATGGCGAGGTTCTTTTATTGGAAAACTTACGATACCATAGTGAAGAAGAAAAAGGGGACGAGGAATTTGCCGAAAAATTATCAAAATTGGGCGATATATATGTAAACGATGCTTTTGGTACGGCTCATAGAGCACATGCATCTACTACAATTGTTGCAAAATTCTTCCCAGAAGCTAAGTGTTTTGGATATCTATTGGCCAAGGAAATAGAAGCGATCGAAAAAGTTATGGCAACAGGTGACAAACCCGTTTTGGCAATTCTTGGCGGGGCAAAGGTTTCTTCTAAAATCACTATAATAGAAAACATCTTGGATAAGGTAGATCATTTAATTATTGGCGGGGGTATGACCTACACGTTCGTTAAAGCACAAGGGGGCAAGGTTGGCGATTCTATTTGTGAAGACGATAAAATGGAATTGGCTATGGAAATTTTGGCCCAAGCAGAGCAAAAAGGTGTAAAAGTACATATTCCCGTAGATGTTTTGGCGGCAGATGATTTTGATGCGAATGCCAACACCCAAGTTGTAGATGTGGATAAAATACCGGATGGTTGGCAAGGTTTAGATGCCGGACCACGTACACTTGAGAATTTCAAGAGTGTTATTCTTGGGTCTAAAACTATTTTGTGGAATGGGCCGGTTGGCGTATTTGAAATGGAAAAATTTGCCAAAGGTACAATTGCAGTGGGCAACTTTATTGATGAAGCAACCAAGAACGGTGCTTTTTCATTAGTAGGGGGCGGAGATTCCGTTGCTGCAGTAAAGCAATTTGGTTTTGAGGACAAGGTTAGTTATGTATCTACAGGCGGAGGTGCCATGTTGGAAAGCTTAGAAGGGAAAACTTTACCCGGTATTGCTGCTATATTAGCGTAGACAAGGTGTTATCGATAAACGGTTTATAGCGAAAATTTGTGCATTTTAAGAGAATTAATTTTATTCTCTATAAAAAATGTACGATTTTCGTTTGTTCCGTTATTAATTTCGCCTCAAATGAAACTTCATACCTATTCATACTTTTCTTTACTAGGGCTATTCTTCTGTCCAATATTTATCACAGCTCAAGAAAATGACAGCACACGTGTAGTTGTTGATTCAATTCAATCTAATATTACCATTGAAAATCTGAACGGTATAGTCGCCGTAGAAGACACCGTTTCAACACTAAATAATAGTAACATTGTAGGTAATCCGTTAAGTGAGAAGCTAGCTCTTTTTAAGCCTACGGAATCTTCTACCTATAACCTTCAAGACAATGAATTGGCCGCCAAGTTCGATAGTCTTTGGATGAAAGAACTTGTAGATGCCGCACCACTTTTTAACGAAATGTATGAAGAGGTGTTGACAGAGCCAGATACAACTGCGGCGTTTGTACTGGATTTACCTACGGATACTTTAAAGTTGCGTTTGGCACGAATGAACGAAAGAACGCCGTTCAATATTGAGTACAACTCATCTTTAGAAAGCGTTATAAAATCTTTTCTTACCAGAAAAAGAGATTTAATGGAACGCATGCTTACCATTAGTCAGTTTTACTTTCCTTTATTTGAACAAGAGCTGGACAATAAGAACATTCCTTTAGAAATGAAGTATTTGTCTATTGTTGAGTCTGCTTTGAACCCTAAAGCACGTTCACGAGTAGGGGCAACTGGCCTTTGGCAATTTATGTACGGTACGGGTAAGGAAATGAAGCTGAACATTAACAGCTATGTAGATGAACGTAGTGACCCAATAAAATCTACCGCGGCCGCAAGTAATTATTTAAATAGATTGTATAGAATATATAATGATTGGGATTTGGCACTTGCAGCCTATAATTCCGGTCCTGGTAATGTAAATAAAGCTATTCGAAGAAGCGGTGGTCAAAGAAATTATTGGAATATAAGACGGAACCTACCTAGGGAAACAGCAGGTTACGTTCCCGCTTTTCAAGCAACGATGTATATTTTTGAATATGCCGAGGAACACGGACTAAAAACTAAAAGAGCGGAAAGAGCGTATTTTGAAACGGATACAATTCATATTAAGCACATGATCACCTTTGATCAGATTACAGAACTTACAGGTATCAATAAAGAGGAATTAAAGGTGCTTAATCCACAATATAAACTAGATGTAATCCCCTTTGTAAAAGGTCGCGCTCATGCGTTGAGGTTACCGGTGCATCAAATGGGAAAATTTGTAGCTAATGAAGAAGCTATTTATGCCCATGTTCAAAAAGAATTAAAGGAGAAAGAAGGACTTATAGCCAAGATTGAAAAAGCAGCTGAAGAAAATAGCATACGTTATAGGGTACGCGATGGTGACTTTCTTGGAAAAATTGCAGAACGTTATGGGGTTCGTGTTAGTCAGTTAAAACAATGGAACGGTTTACGAAGCAATAATTTGCGTATTGGTCAAAGATTGACCATTTACCCCAGAAAGAAACCTACATCTTCGGTTAAACCTAGGGAAACCCCTTCTAGAACTGCGGTTGCCAATAATTCTAAAATCCATGAAGTAAGAAGTGGCGACTCATTATGGACCATTTCTAGAAAATATCCGGGAGTTACTATCGAAAATTTGCGAAAATGGAACGGTATTAGTGGTAATAATTTAAAACCGGGCACAAAATTAAAATTGTGCGACTGTTCATCGTAAATTAAAAACACCAATGAAAAAAAGAATAGTACTTTGTTTTTTAGCAGTTTTAGGATTTTTAAATTCCTGTAAAGAAAGTGGCAAAGCAGATTATTTACCAGAATCTGTAGGAGCAATGAATACCTTAATGGTAGTAATTGACAACGAGTTATGGAAAAGTAACGTGGGCGATGCCATACGGGAAAATTATACAGCTGCTGTCCCTGGCCTTACCTGGGACGAAGCTTTGTTCAGTGTTACCCAAATTCCGCCTCAGGTATTTTCCGGGTCTATACAAAAAACCAGTTCAATTCTATATGTAATGGTAGATTCCTTGAACGTGGCCCATATGAAATCCAATATGTATGCAAAGCCGCAAAAAGTAGGAGTTTTAAAAGGTAGAAATAAGCAAGAGTTAATAGATAATATCCACAGTAGCGCAGAAGAGTTTATTGAGAACTTTAGGTCTCTTGAAATTAGTAAGGCTCAAAACCGTTTTACGAAATCCTTGAATAGGGAAAAAGCCTTGGAAGATAAATTTGATATTTCCATGAACATACCTTCTGTATATAGAGTTGGAAGGGAAGAAGATAACTTTGTTTGGATCTCACGTGAAATCCAAAAAGGTAATATGAACATTATTGCTTATACCATGCCATGGAACAGTTTTGAAAGTGATTCCACGTTTACCCAAGATATTATTAAAATGAGGGATTCTATAGGGGGACTTTATATCCCAGGGGAAGATATTCCTGGTAAAAAGAACCATATGATAACAGAAAAAGCTTTTTCGCCATATGTCTTTCCTGCTGAAGTTTCAGGAAAAAAAGCGGCAGAAGTTAGAGGAATTTGGGAAATGTCCGCATACCCTATGGCAGGGCCGTTTTTGACCTATATTATTAACGATAAGGAAAACAATAGAAAATTGGTTATAGAAGGGTTTGTATTTGCTCCTGCAACCAAAAAAAGGGATTATATGTTTGAGCTTGAGGCCATATTAAAATCTGTGTCTTACAATGTAAAAACAAATAAATAGCACATAGTTCAAAGTATCTTAAACAGAGCGGCCCATGAATTCATGGGCCGCTCTGTCATTAATTAGCATAGTAGTTGACATAGGCACTACAAATTTGTATTGTTTTAAAGGTTACTAAAGGAAAAGCCTGTAGATATTCTGTAGATGATGGCATATATTGCTATGCCTATAAGGATAAAGCACAACCATGAAAACATTTTAAAATAATTTTCAAGCAGGTAACTTCTCCAATTTCTAAAAGCCTCTGCATATATTTCTTTAACGAGTATAATTTTTTCCATAATGATTTATTTAGATGTTCGGTTTATCTAAAGTTCTAAATCATTTGGCCCTTTATGCAAAAGAATAGGTGAAGAGGGGAATTAAACTATTAAAAGTAAAAAGTGTAAACTATATCCTTTATACCGTTAGGAATGTTCGACAAACTACAATAAGGATAAATGTGTATAATACGGTTAAGTTCCTATAAGTTAGATGAATAGCGAATTGACTAAATGTTTACAGAACAATTTTTCTGCTATTATTAAGGTTGCCCAATAAAGTTAAAGGTTACATTTCTACAACTATAAATTCTGATCTACGGTTTAGATAATGTTGCTCTTCCGTACAAGGAACTCTGCCATTACATTCGTTCAATAATCTTTCCTCACCATAGCCTATTGCGCTTTCTATACGCTCTGGTGCAATACCTTGTGATATCATGTAATCTCTAGTAGATTTTGCACGCTTATCGGATAGATATTTGTTATAGGACGCATCTCCACGTGAATCTGTATGAGACTCAATCTTTATGACCATGGAAGGTGAATCTTTCATTACGGCAACAAGTTTATCCAGTTCCAGTGCAGCATCTTTACGAATGTATGACTTGTCGAAATTGAAATGAATCATTTCTGTCTTTAGCTTCTTTATACCATTTTCAACGGCAATGGCATCATTAAGTTTACGCATGGTGACTTCCACATTAACGGTGTCATTTTCCGCTGTTGCAGACTCTCTTAAGTCTTCATAGTATGCATCTTTTGTGGTTTTAAGGACGTACCGGGTGTCGCTATCCAAATCTTCAAATACAAAGCTCCCGTTTTCATCGGTTTCCATTTCCTTAAGCTTCATGTTGTTTTCGTCCAATAATTCAACTAAGGCATTGGGCATGATATTTCCTGAAACCAATTCCGTAACAACCCCTGCAATAGCGTTTGTTTTGGTAGGTGTCTCCTCTATTACCAATCTTTTAAAGGAATAGATATCATCATCACCTTTTCCACCAACTCTGTTAGAAGCAAAATAGCCTTCTTGTGACTCTTCATCTACTATAAAAGAAAAATCATCTTTTTCGCTATTGACGGGCTTACCCAAATTTCTAGCTTCAAGAAAACCATCCTCATCATTGAAAGCAACTTCAAAAATATCCAAGCCCCCAAGGCCTACATGTCCGTTAGATGAGAAATATAATTTTTTGTCATTGATGAAAGGGAACATTTCTTTTTGCTCCGTATTAATTTCAGGGCCAAGGTTTCTAGGTGTAGAGAACGTACCATCCTCATTAACATCAACTACAAAAATATCGGTTTCACCTATGCTTCCTGGCATATCGGATACAAAGTATAGTTGTTTACCATCTGCGCTAAGCGCAGGATGACCAGTTGAATAATCATCACTGTTAAACGAAACTTCCTGGGCCTCTGTCCATTCGCCGTTAACCTTTTTAGAGCGGTATATTTTTAGGTGATTAATACCGTTTTTGTCCCTTTTAAGTTTTTTACCATAGTTGTTTCTGGTGAAATACATGGTTTCGTTATCTGAAGAAAAGGTAACAGATGCTTCATGATATTTTGTATTGATTTCTTTTGAAAATTTTATGGCATCTTTTAAATCTTTAGATTCTTTATTCACTTTTGCTACATAAAGATCTAGATAGGGTTGATTGTTCCATTTATACCGTCTGGTATTATATATAGATGAATCTTTTGCGGAGGCATAAACCATTTCATCATCTTCATAATACATTGGAGAAAAATCTGAATTGATTGAATTGATATTTAAATTTTTAATATCAAACCTATCCTTCATTCTTAGGAGCCCGTCCAATACCATCTCATTATGCTGGCTCTGTTTCTCCTGTTTTTCTCCGGCTAATTTTCGGTTATATAATTTCATTAGCCTTTTGGACCTTTTGTAATTACCTGTACCTTTTAAGGAGTGGGCATATTTAAATAAATAATCTGTAGATAATTCCTTATCATATTTTTCATATAGGATATTGTACCATTTGTACGCCTTTTCCATATCCGTATTAAAATAATGGGCATCTCCTGCTTTTTTCAACACATCTTCGGTATATGCAGAGGTATATTTTGACAAAGCTTTCTCATATAGTTTTGCCGCTTCTGCATACCACATTTTGCCAAAATACTCATCTGCCCTCTGTACAAGCTTATCCTTGGTTTCCTTTAAAGGTTTAGTATGTGGTTTTTCCTCTTTTTTAATTTTTGTTAAAGCTTTGTTTTGCTTTGTTTCCTTAACCATATTTTTAGTAGCATCCTCTAATGGTTCTAGTTTGGCAACAGGAATACCGTTCTGCATCTTTAAAACCCAAATATCCTTTTTGTAACGATTGTTAAATTTTGTATTACAATCTGCAAAAGCAGCTTTCCAAGAACTGTAGTGATTTAGGTAGAGATAGTATAATTTGTTTTCTGGATTTTGAAAGTAACCGGACTCAAATCCTTTCTTATTGAACTTTTTTACTTGGGCACCTAGGTTTTTGCTTTTTCTGAATATACCTGCAACAACATAATATCCGTTTTTTGCACCATCTATATTTTTAAAGGTCTTTTGAGGTATGTCGTACGCTTTGGCAGCAAGCTCAAATTCCTTGCCTTCTACTATGGAACTTGTAGATGATGTAGAGACAATAGCTTCCTGAGAATTTTCAGTAGACGTATTTTCTTGAAAATTCTGACCATGGCCAAAAACAATAAAACCTAAAAAATATATGTATATTAAAATTCTCATTCGTATGATTGCTAAACCAACATACCATTGTTGGTGAGTATACTTATTATAGGAACGCTCAGAAATCGGGTTCTGTAATAAGCCTCACGAAATTAGTCGTAAAGTAGTATTTCATCGATTATTTGTTGTGAAACAGATGTTTTTTGTCGTGTATCTAGGCAGAATAGATGCTTTAAACCCTAGATTTGGGCTATAATTAGTTAATTGTAATTTTAACACCTAATTGCTTGAATTGCAGTAATAATGGCAATAACCTTGTATTGCTTTAATAAATAACGAAAATAAAAAAGCCCTAAAAATAGGGCTTATAATATAAGAGGTAAGATTACTATTGTATTAATCTTTATTCTTTTCTTCCAATTGCTCCTCATCTTTAGAAGCATCTTTAAATTCTTTGATTCCACTACCTAAACCTCTCATAAGTTCAGGAATTTTTTTCCCTCCAAATAATAGTAGGACTACCACCACCACTAGAATAATCTGTGGAGCACCAATGGCTAAAAAAGTAGATAAGATTGTCATAAGACTTATATTTTATAATAGATTTCAAAGATACTAAAATCTATCAAAGAAAACTCAGTATTATCTGTTAGGTTGCTAACATATTACACATTTTAACTTATTATTGTGTATTATAAAAGCTTAATATTAGTCAATAGCTACTATATTTCGCATCCCAAACGCTTCAAAATTAATTTCTAAGTATATCTTTGTTAAGATGGCCAAGAAAGTTAAAAAACGTAAGGAAATAAAACGTAAGCTGCTTCATAAGTACCGCTTGGTAATTTTAAATGAAAATACTTTTGAAGAAAAGATATCCTTTAAATTAAGCAGGTTAAACGTTTTTGTTACCGGGTCTTTATTTATGATTGCCCTTATAGGGTTAACAACCCTATTAATTGCATTTACACCGTTAAGGGAATATATACCAGGGTATTCTTCTACTCGTTTAAAAAAGCAGGCCACGGAACTTACTTATAAAACGGACTCCTTGGTGAGAACATTAAATTATACCAATAAGTATTTGGATAATATTAGACTAGTATTAAAGGGTGATATTGAAAATACGGTCGTAAATAGGGATTCCTTATTTCAACAATATAAATTAGACCCCTCTACGGTAGATTTGAACCCTATTAAGGAAGATTCATTATTAAGGGCAGAGGTGGCCTTGGAGGACAAGTACAACCTGTTTGAACGTGTTATCGATAAGAAAAACTTAGTATTGTTCGCACCAGTAACAGGAGCCGTTACCATGAATTATGAACCCAAGGAAAAACATTATGCAGTAGATGTAACCGCTAGTAAGGATAGCCCTGTAAAGGCGATTGCCAACGGAACCGTAATTTTTTCTGAATGGACTGCAGACACGGGTTATGTCATTATTTTAGAACATGAAGGTGGTTTATTAAGTGTGTATAAACATAATGGTTCCCTGTCCAAGTTTCAGGGAGATATTGTTAGAGGTGGTGAGGTTATCGCATCAGTAGGTAACACAGGAGAATACACAACTGGACCACATTTGCATTTTGAATTGTGGGACAACGGAACACCTATAGATCCGTTGAATTATATAGATTTTAATTAATATTTTTCATGTCCATAAAGACTTTTGCCGCTAAAATATTTGCTCACCGTATTCATAAGAGAACCCAGAATTGGGTAAACAATCCTATTGCAGCGCAAGAAAAGGTGTTCAAAACATTAATACAGAAGGGAAAGGGAACCAAATTTGGTAAGGATCATGGTTTTAGCTTTATTAAACATCATGCAGATTTTGTAAAAAATGTTCCAATTAGGGATTATGAGGAATTAAAAACCTACGTAAACTTAGTTGTGGAAGGGAAAGAAGATATTCTTTGGCCGGGATTACCCTTGTATTTTGCAAAAACCTCTGGTACAACCTCCGGGGCTAAATATATCCCCATTACAGAAGGGTCTATCAAAGAACAGGTAAAAGCTTCAAGAAATGCTATTTTAAATTATATTCATGAAACCGGAAATGCGGATTTCGTTACCGGTAAAATGATTTTTTTGCAAGGCAGTCCTATTTTGGAAGAGAAAAACGGAATTAAATTGGGCAGACTTTCTGGTATCTCTGCTCATTATGTTCCAAATTACCTACAAAAAAACAGAATGCCTTCTTGGGAAACCAATTGCATAGAGGATTGGGAAACCAAAGTCAATGCCATAGTAGAGGAAACCAAAAACAAGGATATGACCGTTATTGCGGGTATTCCTTCATGGGTTCAAATGTATTTTGAAAAGCTAAAAGAAAATACCGATAAGAATATTGGCGATTTATTTAAAAACTTTGAGCTTTTTATCTATGGTGGGGTCAATTATGAACCTTACAGAAAAAAGTTTGAATCGCTCATTGGTAGAAAAGTAGCGAGTATAGAACTCTTTCCTGCAAGTGAAGGTTTTTTTGCCTATCAAAATTCACAAAAAGAAAAAGGGATGCTCCTTTTATTGGATGCTGGAATTTTTTATGAATTTGTAAGGTCCGACGAATTCTTTTCAGAGCAACCAAATAGAATTACCTTAAAAGATGTGGAAATTGGGGTAGATTATGTTATGATTATTTCTACCAATGCCGGACTATGGGCGTATAATCTTGGAGATACCATTCAGTTTATTTCATTAAATCCTTTTAAAATAGTTGTCTCTGGCCGTATTAAACATTTTATTTCGGCATTTGGGGAGCATGTAATTGCCAAAGAAGTAGAAGAGGCCATACAAATTGCAACCAGTAAAACAAATGCCAGTGTCAGTGAATTTACCGTTGCACCACAGATAACTCCCCCAGAGAACGAATTGCCTTTTCATGAGTGGTTTATTGAATTTGAGAGCGAACCAGATGATATGGGTACATTCATCCAATATTTAGATAAGGCCTTACAAGAACAGAATAGCTATTATTTTGATCTAATCGTTGGCAAAGTTTTACAACCTTTAAAAATAACTTCCATTCAACAAGGTGGTTTTATGGAGTATATGAAATCTATTGGAAAGTTGGGAGGACAGAATAAAGTACAACGTTTATCTAACGACCGTAAGGTCGCTAACGGTTTGTCAAAATATAAAATCTCATAAATTCTGTCTATAATTAACTAATTATTAATTGTAGTTTTGTTTCAAATCATTAATGGGAAAAGCAATTACAACCACAAGAGCACAAGAATCGACTAATGCGATCGAGCGCATGTACATTACCATGCGGCACTTATTCAACCGTGGGTTCTATAAACCAAACGGTGTTTCTGGAGAAGCGCTAAAAAATGCATTGTTACAACTACGTCCAGAAATATACGGATCACTTGGAGAAGATAAGGCAGAGTTAAGCGGACTCATCTATGTTTTGGAACGTTTGCCCGAGGGTATAGAGCAATGTAGATTCATCAGTTTAACATCAGATGAAGGTTATGGTATTTCACATATTGAACCTATAATACCCCCAAAAAGAAGAAGAAATTGTTATCGTATAGATAATGAGCAGATGAATATTGAAATTACCAGGGGTCGTTCCGATATTTATGATATTCTTACGCATTTAACCTTTTTGTTTATCGAGTCCGAGAAAATCTGTAAACGTGTATTAATTCCAGACACGGAGAAAACGATAAGAGATTGGACCAAACTAGAATCAGCAGTTCATAAAAAAGAACTTACCCAGGAAGAGCGGGAAATTGCACTCATACATACCGCAAATATCTTAGGTCGTTCTTTTGAGGAAATTGTAGAAGTATATAAAAAGTTTAGCACCAAGTCCAATCCGGAGCGTTTTTTGGAAGTCATTTATTGGCTTGGAAAACTGGCCTTGGAAGAAGAGATTACCGGTGAAAAAAGAGCTATTACATTCAGCACACTTTTACGTGAGCGTTTAGGCCATCATATTCATGGAGAAATTTGGGCCAATAATATAAAAGCCGTTCTGTCAAAGCACAATTTATTGCAGAGGCCTATACATATTATTTCTGCAAACATGCACAGTGTAATGAACTCTATGTTTGCCAAAACCGCATTGGCCAAGGAATTTTCCAAGGCTACCGATTTAGAGATTTATGAAGCCCTAAGTAGTGCAGAGAACGGACATCTACGAAAAAAGGTAAGCTCTTTGGCAGAAAAAAATGGAATGATTTCCATAGACGACACTTCGGGTACGAACATAGATGTTCAAATTTTTGACACCGCTAAAATTAAAAAAGGGGCAAGTTCGTATGAATTATCCGTGGTAGAGGATCATAAAAAACCTGTTATATTTGTAATGGATTACGCATTTGGGGAACAAGCATATGAAACAATAGATGAGCTTCTAAAACCCTATCATATAAATAAGAACGACGAATCCTTAATAAATGTTGATTCGGTTTCAATAATGGGCAAGGCAGGTATTTTAGAAGGTGGTAAAGGAGATTTAATGATTCCTTCTGCTCATATTTTTGAGGGCACTGCAGATAACTACCCCTTTAGCAATGAACTTTGCGCTAAGGATTTTGAAGGGCATGGATTAAAAGTGTTTGAAGGGACCATGGTTACCGTATTAGGTACTTCATTGCAAAATAAGGATATACTTAAGTTTTTCCATAAATCCACATGGAATGTAATAGGTTTGGAAATGGAAGGCGTTCATTATCAAAAAGCAATACAATCCGCATCTAGAATACGAAAAAGTATTAGGCAAGATGTAAAAGTAAGGTATGCATATTATGCTTCGGACAACCCTTTAGAAACAGGTAGTACCTTAGCATCTGGAGGTTTAGGAACAACCGGGGTAAAGCCCACCTATTTAATTACGGATAAAATTTTAAAGCAAATATTTAATTCATAAAATGGACGAGAATACAAAACCACAAAGCAATAATAGTTCTGACGAAATTGACTTGGGACAATTGTTTCAGTTAGTGAAAAAGGGATTTAACTCCATTTTCAGGTTTATTTTAAGAGTATTTCTATATCTAAAAAAGAATGTTTTCCTGTTGATTGGTTTAATAGTCTTGGGATTGGTAATTGGGTTTGCTTTATCCAAAGTAATATCTAAACGATTAAAAATAGAAGTAATCGTAAAACCCCAAATTGATAGTAAAAATTATCTCTATGATGTCGTTAATGAAATACAGGCAAATGTAGAAGCGAAAGACACTTTATTTTTTAAATCTATAGGAATTGAAGAAATAGATTTTCAAGGATTGGAAGTAGCAATAGGCCGTGTAGCAGAGGAAGTTACCTCAGAAGCTGACCTTCAATATTTAGAATTATTACAAAGTTTTGAAAATACAGATGCTATTGCCGATATAGTAAGAGCAGAACTTCAAAACAAGAGTTCCTTTAACCATAGGATTACCATTTATTATAAGAACCCTAAGATTGGCCAAGAATTTGCCAATAAGGTAATTGCTTACATAAATTCAAGTACATATTTTGATGATTTAAGACAAACATACTTAGATAATGCCGCTGAGCGTATTGAAAAAAATAAAGTATTATTGGACCAAGTTGATGAAATCATAAGTAATTACTCCAAAAAAATGTTGGAAAAACAAGGGGATAGTGGTAATGATAGAATAGTGGTAGATAATCAGGAAACACTCAATATAACAGGTCTTTTCAATTTAAAGAATGAATTGATAAAAGATATTGAAACCAAAAAAATAGAGTTAATTCAAAGTGCAGAAGTTGTTAGGGTTATAAATTTTGGAAAGCCCCAGCAAGTCCGTAAATCGTTTCTAGGTAAAAAAATTGTTTTGATTCCGTTAATCTTACTTGGATTATTCTTTGTAATCTCAACTCTAAAATATTTGGACATAAAATCTAAAGAGTTAAAATTTTAAATATGAACATACTAGTTACAGGGGGAGCTGGTTTTATAGGTTCCCATGTAGTAAGAAGACTTGTAAAAAATTACCCTAATTATACTATATATAATTTGGATGCTCTAACATATGCTGGAAATCTTGAGAATTTGACCGATATAGATACATATCCTAATTATAAATTTTTAAAAGGAGATATTGTTGATAGTCAATACATCAATGAATTATTTGCAAGCACAAATTTTGATGGTGTCATACATTTGGCGGCAGAATCTCATGTGGATCGATCCATTGAAGACCCATTAGCTTTTGTAAGAACTAATATAATAGGAACAGTAAACCTATTAAATGCCGCAAAAAATAGTTGGAAAAACAATTTTGAAGGCAAACGTTTTTATCATGTAAGCACAGATGAGGTTTATGGTTCTCTTGGTAGCGAAGGGTTGTTTACTGAAGAAACCAGTTATGACCCAAATTCCCCCTATTCCGCATCCAAGGCAAGTTCAGATCATTTTGTACGTTCTTATGGTGAAACATATGGTCTACCTTACGTAGTAACGAATTGCTCCAATAATTATGGCCCATATCATTTTCCTGAAAAATTAATTCCTTTATTTATAAATAATATTATCGAGAAAAAAAACCTTCCGGTATATGGGGATGGAAAATACACAAGGGACTGGTTGTTTGTAGAAGACCATGCGAAAGCGATTGATCTGGTATTTCATAAAGGAAATAATGGTGAAACCTATAATATTGGAGGTTTCAATGAATGGCAAAATATAGATTTAGTCAAATTATTATGTAGTGTAATGGACAAGAAGTTAAACAGGTCTCATAGAGAATCAGAACAGTTAATTACCTATGTAAAAGATAGACCTGGACATGATTTAAGATACGCCATTGATGCCAGTAAAATAAATAAAGAGCTAGGTTGGAAACCATCGGTTACATTTGAAGAAGGGTTGGAAATAACTGTAGATTGGTATTTAAATAATTCCGATTGGTTAAAAAATGTTACTTCTGGCGACTACAAGGAATATTATACTAAAATGTATTCGTAACTTTTATAAAATCCAAATATGAAAGGAATTATCCTAGCAGGGGGGTCAGGAACAAGACTACATCCTCTAACACTTTCCGTAAGTAAGCAGTTAATGCCTATTTATGACAAACCAATGATTTATTATCCGCTTTCAACATTGATGTATGCCGGCATAAGGGAAATATTAATTATTTCTACACCAAAAGATTTGCCATTGTTTGAAGAATTATTGGGAGACGGAAAAAAATATGGATGTTCATTTTCATATGCGGTTCAAGAGGCTCCAAACGGTCTTGCAGAAGCCTTTATTATTGGGGCCGATTTTATTGGAAAAGACAAGGTAGCACTAATACTGGGAGACAATATTTTTTATGGTTCCGGTCTTGCTAAATTACTCCAATCCAACAATGACCCGGAAGGTGGTATTATTTATGCTTATAGGGTTCATGATCCCGAACGTTACGGAGTTGTTGAATTTGATGATAATGGTGTTGCCATAAGTATTGAAGAAAAACCTTTGGAACCAAAATCAAATTATGCGGTTCCCGGAATTTATTTTTATGATAACGATGTAGTGGAAATTGCGTCAAGTATACCTCCTAGCCCAAGGGGAGAACTAGAAATTACCGATGTAAATAAAGAATATCTAAAAAGAGGTAATTTGAGCGTAAGTATTCTTGATAGAGGAACGGCTTGGTTAGATACCGGTACTTTTCAATCTTTAATGCAAGCCTCACAATTTGTTGAGGTAATAGAGGAACGCCAAGGTTTAAAGATTGGCGCAATAGAAGGTGCTGCATATGAGATGGGTTATATTGACAAAAAGCAATTTAAAGCTCTTGCAGAACCTTTAATGAAAAGTGGTTATGGAAAAAACCTTTTGGGAATTTTAAACAAAAATCAATGACATTTACCGAAACGAAGCTAAAAGGTTGCTACATTTTGCAACCGAAAGTGTTTTCAGACGAAAGAGGATATTTTTTTGAATCTTTTAACGAAAAAACTTTTTCTGAGGGTGTTGGTGAAAGTGTAAAATTTGTTCAAGACAACCAATCCTTTTCAACTTATGGTATCGTTAGGGGCATACATTATCAAGTGGGTAATAATGCTCAAGCTAAATTAGTAAGGGTTCTAAGTGGTAGCGTTCTTGATGTCGCAGTAGATCTTAGAAAGAATTCGGCAACATTTGGTCAACATATTGCCGTAGAATTAAGTGCAGAAAATAAAAAACAACTTTTTATACCAAGAGGCTTTGGTCATGGTTTTTCCGTTTTGTCGAAAACAGCAGAATTCTTTTATAAATGTGATAATTTTTATAACAAGGAATCTGAAGGTGGTATTATTTATAATGATAAGAACCTTCAAATTGATTGGAAAATTGAAAATTCAAAAGTAAAGGTGTCTGAAAAAGACTTGATTTTACCAGATTTAAAAGATGCCAGCTTATGAAAAATGTTTTAGTAACGGGAGGAAAAGGTCAGTTGGCAACAAGTATAAAAGCAATATCCAATACATTAGATAATGTACATTTTATATTTGTAGATGTCGAAGATCTAGATATTACGAATACCAACCAAGTTAATAACTATTTCAAAAGCCATAACATAACACATTGCGTTAATTGTGCCGCTTATACTGCAGTAGACAAAGCAGAAAATGAAAAAGAAATGGCTATGTTGGTTAATAATATAGGAGCCAAAAATTTAGCACTAGCCTGTAATACTAATAATGCGAAATTGATACAAATTTCTACGGACTTTGTTTTTGATGGCAAAAAATCAAACCTATATAATGAAAAGGATGATGTAGAGCCATTAAGTGTTTACGGAGAAACTAAATTAAAAGGCGAACTTGCAATAGCAAATATTCTTAAAGAACATTACATTATAAGAACATCTTGGTTGTATTCGGAGTACGGGCACAACTTTGTAAAAACAATGCTGACATTAGCTGCAAATAGAGATGAGTTAAGCATTGTTTGTGACCAAATTGGAACACCAACCTATGCAGGAGATTTAGCGGCCTTAATTTTGCTTATTATTACTGAAGATAATAAAGCGTATGGCGTTTATCACTACAGTAATGAGGGTGTAGCAAGCTGGTATGATTTTGCTAAGGCTATCTTTGAAGAAAGTGAAGTAAATGTCAAAGTTCTCCCCATAAAAACAGAGCAATACCCAACTCCTGCTACTAGACCTGCTTTCAGTGTTCTAGATAAAACAAAAATTAAACAACTGATGAAAATAGAAATTCCTTATTGGCGAAGTAGTTTAAAGAACTGTATTGCTAATCTAGAAGGATAGTTAATATGGTATTTAGTTCATTAACGTTTCTATTTATTTTCTTACCATTAACGGTATTCATTTACTACGCGTTAAATTCTAAATTTAGGAATGGTTTTCTTACGCTTGCCAGCCTTTTTTTTTATGCATGGGGAGAAAAAAAATTGGTTTTGCTAATGATATTTTCAATAGCAATAAATTTTATTGGCGGTATTACAGTTGCATATTTTTCTGAAAAACAGAGAAAAAAATTATCAAAATATACATTGTGGGTTTTTGTCGCTGCCAATGTTTTAATGTTGGTTTATTATAAATATTTAAACTTTTTTGTAGACATATTAGATGAGACGAGTTTTATAGGACATTCAAGTATAGATGAAATTCTATTGCCAATAGGAATTTCATTTTTTACATTTCAAGGTTTATCCTATTTAATAGATGTATACTACGAAAAGGTAAATCCACAAAAGAACTTAGTTTCTCTAGCCTTATACATTTCCATGTTTCCACAATTAATTGCTGGTCCTATTGTAAGGTATATCGATGTTGAAAAGCAGATAAAAAAAACAAAACATTTTCATTGGAGCAAATTCTCAGAAGGAATAGAACGTCTTATTATTGGTCTTTTTAAAAAAGTAATTATAGCTAACCAAATGGCTTTTATTGCTGATTTTGTTTTTAATAGTGAATCGTCATTTGGTATGACCACATATTGGTTAGGAATCATTTGTTATTCATTTCAAATTTATTTTGATTTTTCTGGCTATTCAGATATGGCTATTGGTTTAGGGAAAATGTTTGGTTATGATTTTTTGGAGAATTTTAGATTACCTTATATAAGTAAGTCTATTCAAGAATTTTGGAGAAGATGGCATATATCTTTATCAAGTTGGTTTAGAGATTATTTATACATTCCATTAGGTGGCAATAGGAAAGGGGGTTTAAGAACATATATTAACTTATCTATTGTATTTTTTGTTACTGGTTTTTGGCATGGGGCAAGCTTAAACTTTATAGTTTGGGGATTATATCATGGTTTGTTCTTAATTCTAGAAAGGTTGTTTTTAGGTAAAATTTTAGAAAAGGCCCCTAAAATAGTTTCTCATATTTATACCTTATTAGTAATCATGATTGGTTGGGTTTTGTTTAGAGCAAATACTTTAAAAGATGCGTTACATTATCTTGATAATATGTTTAGTTTTACAGCAATTGATAATATAGAGGTACTACAATATTTTAGTCCTTATTTTATTGTTGTATTAATTCTAGCCTTTATTTTATCTACGAATATTAAGAATTTCTTAAAATCAATTTTCTTTGGCAAGTATCAGAAAACTAAAGTATTACTTGCATTTAAATATTCTGGATACATACTAATATTTATATTTTGTCTTTTAGAATTAGGGGCAAATAATTACAATCCGTTTATATATTTTAGATTCTAATGATAATAAATAAGCACATAATCAATATTATAATTTACCCTTTATTGTTTTTAGGGGTGCTCTTTTCAATTTTTAAAATTAATCAACATTACTTTTTTAATGAATATGAGCCCGAACAACTTTTTATTGATGTTGAATTTAAGGCTTCAGAAGATGATATTTTTCAGTTATTTTACAGAGACTCATTATCAGAGTTAAAAGAGAAGTTCTCTCAAAATATTAGAGTAAAAGGGTCAGATAATTTTCAACGTATTACGTATACTATTCCAGATACTTTAAAGTTAGAACAAGTTAGATTTGATTTTGGAAACAAACTAAAGCTATCTCCAATAGAAATAAAGCACTTTCTTCTTAAATATAACGGCAATTCTATTGACTTAGCAAAAGACTCATTAACGACTGTTTTAAAGCCAAATCAATATACGACAGAGATATCTAAAAACGTTTTTTCTAGAAAAGTAATAGGTAAAAGATCTGATCCATTTATGCTATCTATTAGTTTAGGAGCAATAATACACGAGTTAAAACAGGGAACAAACAAGAGTAAATTTTTCTTAATTGCAATTACCTCTTTGATATTAGCAATTTCGCTGATAGTTGCTTTAAGACAATTAAGTTTTTCTAGAACCTTTAATTTGGAACAGAACCAGATTTTTGTAGTTGTGTTTTTAGGCTTGCTTTCCCTTTCTTTTTTAGACAATGTTTTTTCTCTAGACAATACTAAGATTACAGAAAAAAGAGAGTTAGCTTCTAAACCAGAATTAACTACAAATGGGATTAATCAATACCCAAGTAAATTTGAAAATTACTTTAATGATCATTTTGGTTTTAGGAATAAAATAATCTCTTTAGGAGGTATTGTTAAGGCAAAGCTTTTTAATACATCTCCTAAGATTGAGAAGGTTATGGTTGGTAATGATGATTGGTTGTTTTTTTGGGAAAAAACAATACAAAATTCATATTTAAACTCAAATCCTTTCGCAACTCAAGACTTAGGTAAATTGGGTAAAAAATTGATGATTATTAATGCTTATTCTAAAGAAAGCGGAACACGTTTTATAACAACAATTTATCCAAATAAGCATACGGTCTATGGTCATAAAATACCTAATAGATTTAAAGCTTTAAAGAATAATGCAGAAGAAAGGATAGATCAATTTTATAGGTTCGTTAAGTCCAATAAAATTTCTAATGTAGATAACCGCAACATTTTAAAAACAAAGGTAAAGAATACCCAATTATATTTTAAAAATGATTCGCACTGGAATTCAAATGGTGCTTATTACGCCTATAAAAATATATTTAATCTAGTTGCCAATGAAGATAGAGATATTTTGAAACCACTTTTATTAGATGATTTTTCTATTACTATAGATTCAGAATATTTAAAAGGTGACTTAATTAATTTACTAGGAATAGATAACAAAAATGGCTATTTTAAAGATGATTATTACAGCTATAAAACTAAAAAGCCTAATAAAATTCATAGAAAAAATGGAAGTTTTGGAAAGCGAAGTTTAATTTTTGACAACCCTAATTCTGGTAATGAGAAAGTTGCTGTTGTTTTTGGAGATTCTTTTTCTAATGGGATATTGCAGTTCATACCGTATCATTTTAAAAAAACTATATTTATTCGCAATATTAACATGGATATTGCTTTAATAAAAACGATTAAACCTGATTATGTAATCTTTGGGATGGTAGAAAGAAATTTGGAGCTATTTTGATAAATAATGTAATCGGAAAGTAGAAAGTATTTTTAATATTATAGGTGTGAGTCATTAGAAAAATGTTTATAGAGGTTTACTAAAAAGAATATTTTAGTTAAAAAACAGCATCTTATATTTTAATTACAGATAGGAATAATTATAAATTGAGAAAATCAATATAAAATTCTACCAATAATAGTTAAGGTTAACAGTTTATTTTAAGTAATGGTTATTTGTTTATTATAAGAATATTAAAGTCAGAAAACGTGAATATTTTAGTTGTTATACCAGCAAGAGGAGGATCAAAAGGAATCCCTAGAAAAAACATAAGGTCTTTAGCGGGTAAACCTTTGCTTTATTACAGCGTTAGAAACGCTAAGAAAATAAATAATGGTGTAGTTGATGTGTATGTTTCAAGTGAAGATCAAGAGATACTTACACTTGCTAAAAAATTTGGAGCAAAAACTATACAAAGAGGACTAGACATAGCCGATGACAAAACTACTTTAGACCCTGTAATATATAATTGTTATTTAAAAGCATCTGAGATAGAAGGTAAAAATTATGATTACGTAATTACAATGCAGCCAACATCACCATTATTAGACGCAAATAGCATTAACAATGCGCTCAAAATTTTGAGAGATAAAAATATTGATACGGTTATATCAGGAATATACGATACGCATTTAACTTGGATAAAAGGAGAAAAAGAATTTACCCCCAATTATAGAAAACGATTAAATAGGCAAGAATTACCTCAAATCTATAAAGAAACAGGGGGTTTTGTAATCACTAGGTCAGTTTTTATGACTTTAGATTCTAGATTTGGTCCTAATACTCAGATATACCCATTAACTAAAAAAGAAGCCGTAGATATTGATGATTTTGAAGACTGGAATATTTGCGAGTATTATTTAAACAAAAAGAAAATACTTTTTGTTATTTGTGGTAATTCTTCAGTAGGAATGGGACATGTCTACAATAGTTTGAGTATTGCCAACGAGATTTTAGATCATCAAATTTGTTTTCTGACGGATAATAAAAGCACTCTTGCATTTGATAAAATAAAAGAGAATAATTACGAGGTATTTGCACAAAAAAAAGAAAATATTCTTGAAGACATAAAAGACATAAATCCAGATATTGTCATAAATGATATTTTAGATACAACTTCAGAGTACATTGATAGCTTGAAAAAATATGTTGACATAGTAATTAATTTTGAAGACCTAGGTAAGGGTTCTCAATTAGCAGATTTAGTTATAAACGCAATGTATCCAGAAGGAAAAGTAAATCTTGGCCATTATTATGGCTCAAAATATTTTATTCTTAGAGATGAATTTTTGTACACTAAGGAAAAATTGATTAACAGCAAATTAGAGAATATTTTGATTTCCTTTGGTGGTGTAGACCCTAACAATTATACAGATAGAATATTAAGTTTGATTTCTAGCTATTGTAAGGAAAAGGGAATTGTTATAAAGGTAATTACTGGTTTGGGGTATCAACATTATAATGATTTAATAAAAAAGTATCCCCATATTCCCATTTTAAAGAATGTTCTTAATATGTCTGAGGAAATCTACCAAGCAGATTTAATATTCACTTCAGCAGGAAGAACTACCTTTGAAGTTGCTGCAATTGGTGTTCCAGCAATTGTTTTATGTCAAAATGAAAGAGAAACGAGTCATTTCTTTGCATCTGAAAAAAATGGTTTTTTTAATCTTGGTCTTGGCTATCAAATTTCAGACGAAAAAATACAAGCGGTATTTGAACGCGCTTTAGATTTCAATATCAGAATGTTTATGCATGAAAGATTGTTGGAGACAGATTTAAAGAATGGTAAAAAACGAGTTATTGATTTAATTAAAAAAACTATAAATAATTTTGTCTAAATGAAAATCAAAGATTTAATTGTCAATTTTGACCATACAAGTAATATACATAGACCGTATGTAATTGCAGAGGCCGGCGTTAATCATGAAGGGTCAATGGATTTGGCCAAAAGGCTAATAGAAGAGGCTAAAGAAGGCGGTGCTCATGCAATAAAATTTCAAACCTATAAGGCAAGTACTATTGCTTCAAAAGAAAGTCCTTCTTATTGGGATACAAGCAAGGAATCTACAGAAAGCCAATTTGAGCTTTTTAAAAAGTATGATAAGTTTTGGAAATCAGAATATGAAAAATTAAAAATTTATTGTGATGATGTTGACATTGAATTTATGTCTACTCCATTTGATGTTGCTTCTGCAAATTTTCTCAATGATATGATGGATGTATTTAAAATATCATCTTCTGATATTACCAACCTTCCATTTATAGAACATTTAGCTTCTTTTGGCAAACCAATTATTCTTTCTACTGGTGCAAGCTATGTTTGGGAAGTTCAACAAGCATTGGAAACCATAGGAAAGTATAATTTGCCAGTTTGTTTGATGCATTGTATTCTCAACTATCCTACTTTGAATAAGAATGCGAACTTGGGAATGATTAATGACTTAATAAATCGTTTCCCTAAAACTGTCCCAGGCTATTCTGACCATACCTTACCTGATGAAATGGAAGTTTTAAAAGTGGCCAATTTATTGGGAGCCGTTATTTTAGAGAAACATTTCACTCATGATAAAACATTACCTGGTAATGACCACTATCATGCAATGGATAAAAATGATTTAATTGTTTTTTTTAAAAAAATGGACAAGGTCTATGGCTATATAGGTAGTCATGATAAAAAGCCATTAGTAAGTGAAGAGATTTCTAGACAGAATGCTCGAAGAAGCTTAGTTGCCTTGAAAGATATTAACGAAGGAGAAACTATAAAAAAAGAACATTTAACATGGAAAAGACCAGCTAGTGGTATCTCTCCAAGAGAGATTGATAACATAATTGGTAAAACTTCAAAAATAGCAATAAAAGAAGATTCGATTATTCAATGGAATATGTTGGATTAATTAAAATTAAAAATATGATTATATTATTATCAGGTCAAATCAAAAACATAGGAGATTTTTTAATTACAGAAAGAGCGAGAAGACTTTTTGATTATTTTTTCGAAGATGAAATTTTAATATTAGACAGAACTAAAATTCTCGATGATAAGTTAGATATAATAAACAAAGCTAGATTTGTAGTACTATGTGGTGGACCAGCCTATGCTCCCAATATCTACAAGGGTATATATCCACTTGTTGATGACTTGAAAAAAATAAAGGTTCCAATTGTGCCTTTTGGGCTTGGATGGTGTGGCAGACCAGCGAATGACCCTTTGGCATTTAGATTCGATAATGATTCGCAGATATTTTTAGAGGAAGCCCATAAATCAATACAGAATTCGAGCTGTCGATGTAACGTTACTGAAAAGGTTCTCAACCATAACGGATTTAAGAATGTTATTATGACAGGTTGTCCAGTTTGGTATGATTTAGAATCAATTAATAAGCCGTTTAAGAAAATTGATGAAGTCAAAAACATAGTTTTCACTACAGCTGCTGATCCTAAACTTATTTCTCAAACAGTGAAGATAATTAGGGTGCTAAACAAACAATTTCCTAAAGCAAATATAACGATGACCTATCATAGAGGGATTATGCCCGACAAGCATACAACTATTAGAGCAACTATGGGATATTTGGCAATGGCATTAGGTGCTAAACTTGTAAACTCTAAGATTAAAATTAAGGATGTAGCTTATGATCTAAGAAAATTAGATTTTTATGATGATTGTGACTTTCATATTGGCTATAGGGTTCATGCGCATTTATACTTCTTAAGTAAAAGGCTCCCTTCGATTTTAATTAATGAGGATGGTCGTGGGAAAGGAATGGTAGAAACAATGAATTTACCTGTTTTTAATATTGAAGATAAGGAACTTGTTTCTAAATTAGATTCGCAAATTACAGCTTATAAAAACACCAATTTTGAAGCTTTTAACGCTGTAGGAGAATATATTGACAATCATTTTTCGATTATGAAAAAGTTTCTTAAATCGTTGCCAAACTAACTTTTACAATGGTCTCACTCTTCTTAAGAAAGTATAGAAAAATTTTTAAAAACAACAATGCCATAAGATTAGGTGCAGAGGTTAAAAACACAATTTTGGGAAGTAATATTAATATTTCTAGATATTGTTTCGTGAGCGGTTCAGTAATTGGGAATTATACTTCCTTGGGTAGAAATACAACAGTTATTAATGCAGAGATTGGAAATTTTTGTTCTATATCTTGGAATGTAACAGTTGGCGCAACTAGTCATGATTATAAGCGGTTGACCACTCATGCTTTTCCTTATATTAGTTATTATAATTTCGTAAAAAAGGATGAAAGGTTTAAAACTAAAACGGTCTTAGGAAATGATGTATGGATAGGGGCTAATGTTATTATAATGCCAGGTATTAAGGTGGGAAATGGCGCAGTCATAGGCGCAGGTTCAATTGTCACAAAGAATGTTGATGACTTTGAAATTGTATATGGTAACCCCGCAAAATCAAAAGGGTTTAGGTTTTCAAAAGAGAGTATAGCGGAAATATCTGAAATGGCATGGTGGCATTGGAACGATAATAAATTAAAAAATAACATTGGAATATTTAAAAAACCTTATAAGAAAAGTAACAGTTAAAAATCTTAGAAACGTTAATGAGGGATATATTTATTATTTAGTTGGTGAAGGATTATCTAAGGGAATAGTTTTTTTGTTTTTAGGTTTTTTTACAAATGCACTAAGTAAAGAAGATTTTGGAAAAATCTCTCTTTTTTGGGTTTCTGTGCCGCTACTTTCTGTTTTTATAGATTTTTCACAACGAAGTTATATTAAGTATTTTTACATACATAATACAGAAAAAGTTAGGGAGCTTATTGTTGCTATTAAAATGCTATGCCTCATATTATCTCCTTTATATGTTGTTATATTTTTTATTAAAGATTACTATGAAATTTATATCATAGATAGTAAGAGTGATTATTTAATATTATTTTCTGCTTGTCTTTTTGCGATAATTGAATTATACCTTTCTTATTTTCAAATTAAGGGGTCATACAAAAAATATAATCTAGTTTTTATAGTAAGAAATGCTATTCCTTATATTCTTGCAGCTATCGTAATACAATATTTTTCTGGAAATGTATATTCTTTTATGATTATACAGGGATGTTTAATGCTGCTAATAGTAATTTTATTCTCGAAAAATGATACTTTGGTAAGAATAGGATTTAAGAACGGTATTCAATACTTAAAGAGCTCTATAAAATTTAGTTTGCCTTTCATTCCTGCAATGATTTCAGTCCTAGCTTTAAGCTTTTCGGATAGATTTATTATTAATTATTATTATTCAGAAATCGAGGTGGCAAATTACACGGTTGCATATACAGTAAGTTCTATTTTTATGGCTTTTTTCATGGCAACAAATAAAATGTGGCAAAAGTTTATATTAGAAAATTTGAAAGCCAAAAATATTGATAAGATTTCAAGGGTAACAAAGTATTATATTTTGGTAGTGCTTTCTGTTGCTATCTTAGTAGTAATAAGCAGAGAGTTTTTGGTTTCTTTAATGTCTAATGCTTCCTATTTTTTGATTTTGGATATTGTACCAACAATTGTTATAGGCATGTTCTTTTATTTTCTTTATACTGTTTTATCCAATATTCCTTTTTTTTACAAAAACACCTCTTTAATGGTTCTTCCGGCAATAGTTGCAGCTTCGGTAAACCTAATCTTAAATTTTATTTTGATTCCAATATATGGGTACAAAGTAGCAGCTATTACGACTACTTGTAGTTATTTCATTGAGTTTGTCATTATTTATATCATATGTTTACAATACTATAAAGTAGATGTCTTATTCAAAACAACAAATGAATTTAAATAAAGAGCGTGTAGACATATTTAACTCCTATTATATAGGTTTTGATGGTATAAACATCATCGCTATGTCTCAAGTATTTGTATTTGAGCTAAGTCAAAAAAGATTAAATAGTTCTTTCTTGGACCTTGTAAAGAAACTAAGCATGGAAAATTATTTGAAATATTTCCTATCTTTTTTCTCAAAAAATAATAATAAAAAGTCAAAATATCTCTTTATTAATGATATTCATAATGCTAGTATGATATTTAATATGAGGAGTATCCAAGAGAAATTTGATGTTCCTTTTAAAGAAATCATATCCGATAAGCGATTAATTTCAGAGGAGTCAAAGTTTATATATAAATACCAAAGTTTATTTAAATTTTTTGGCGGACTCCCAAGATATCTTAAAATTTTAAGAGACAATAGAGAAACAATTGTGGCCTTATCAAAAGAGTTCAAAGTAAGTTCAAGTCTTTTATACTTGAATCTTTTAGACAGCTTCTTTATTTTATGTGCGGTAAAAGAATTATTCGATTCAGAGAAAGATATTGAAAAAATAGTTTTAAATTCAGATGTACACAAAGTGTCTAGGGCAATTGTATTACTTGCAAAAAAAATTCCTATAAAGACACTTGTAATTCAACATGGTTCTACAGTATTAGAATACGGATATCTTCCAGTTAATTGTGATTATATGATAACATGGGGTGAATTGTCTAATAAATGGTTCTTAGATAGAAACACACCTTTAGAAAAGTTGAAAACCTTAGGCACTCCGAAAATGGATTTTATACAAAACTTTGTAATTAACAAAAGACCAATAGTTGAGGAAGTTCAAAATGCGTTAATCATTGTGAACCCTATTGGTGATGAAAATGTAAATACCTTTTTACGGATTATCTTAGATTCAGGCATTCATGAAAAATTTAATTTAACAATTAAACTTCACCCTAGTTCGTTCGACAATAGGGATTTAGTTGAAAAATATTTCAGCAAAACAAATGCTAAAATTTTAAAAAAACAAAACACCCAAAAACTTATTTATGAGACTAATGTTGTAATTACAACTACTTCTACTGTTGGGAATGAAGCTATAGCATTTTACAAACCTTTGATCCAGATAAAGCTAGATAATATAGATACGATTATGGATTATGAAGATTATAATTGCTGTCATCAAATACAAGACGCTAATGACTTGTGTAAACTTTTAAAGAACAAAGAATTATTAATTTCAAAAATTAAAAATTATGAGGTTTTTATTGCTAAATATTTTTATAGATTGGACGGCAAATCAGCTGAAAGAATAAAGGATTTTATTCAAGGCTAAACAACTAGTTAATTATGCATAGAATTTTTAAAATTTTAAATATCGCTTTTTCATTTGTTTTAATAATTTCGTGCAAAGAGTCTAAAATTCCTAAAAATGAGTCTGATCGTATAATCATTGAGCTTTACATGAAAGTGCTTAAGGAAGATCAATTTGAAGTTTTTTATAGAAATACGAATCAAGTATACGAAACAAATAAAAATGTGATTACGAAAGTAGAACCTTCTAGTTTATTGCAAAAAATAAAATTCGTATTGCCGGAACAAGTTTTCCCAGATTACCTTAGAATCGACCTAGGTAGTAATGTAAATCAAGAGGAGATGTTATTAGAAAGTATAACAATTAAATATAATTCGGAAGAAAAGAAGTTCAATAAAGATGCTATAAAAAAGTACTTTAGACCAAGTAGATTTATTATAAACGAGGGATTCCCATCAACCTTGAAAACTATAAAATCAAACGGTAAATATGACCCATTATTAGATTCTAATAATCTTTCAGGCGTTATTAATAATTTGATTTTATATTAATCGTAAAAGGATGAAGTATCCGATGGTGAGAATTGAAAATAGGATTTTTACAATCTTTTGCTTAGTGTTTTTGTGTATTTGCTATTTAACTCCCTTACTGTCAATTATATTAAGTAATTGGGGTAAAATATCATTTTTGCAATTGGGCACATTGACATTACCAGCTTTATTATTGTATTTGGTAATAGTATTTCTAGCTGTATGGAAAAGAAAACTATACTTTTTATTATTATTATTTGTAATTCTAGCATTCCCCTCTCCCATAGATGATATTTTTCCAAGTATACCCTTGACAACTTTGGAAGATAAGGTTCAGGTGGTTTTTCCACTTTTTACAAGAATAGATCTTTATTTAATTCTTGGAATAATATTAAAGTTTTTAAGTGGTACTAAAAAAATGGAATCCTTCAAATTCACTTTAGCTTTAAAACTTTTTCTATGCTTATTTTTTCTGGTATTTATAATAAATTGTGGTAAGTCAGCGGATCTCTGGGATTTTAACTTATTACTCTCTTATTCATTTCATATTAGATATTTTATATTATTTGCGATTCTATTACAGATATATGATTTAAAGAAATATCAACATCAAATTATTTTAGGGTTTGTACTAAGTATAGTATTCTTATTCTTCGAGGCAGGTATCAATACTTTTATAAAAGGTTCTCCTAGGCTTTTAAGCGGAAGCCTTTCCCTAAACACCTTTGCAAATATATCAGCAGCCATTGCCCTTTATATGGTTTATCTTATTCGCAAATCACTTATTTCAAGGTTTTGGGGGTTTGTATCTATTATAACAGTATTGTTGATAATTATAGGTTCAGGAACTAGAGGTGCAGTACTAGCTTTTGCAGTAGCCTATTTTATTATCCATCTAATTACTAATCACAAGAGATTTATCTTAAAATTCATTAAAGTAGGTTTAGGTGTTTTTAGTGTATTATTTTTTTATATCCTAGCATCATCAAATCAATGGTTGCCAGATCGTTACTCTGTAGAAGAAATATCTAATAAGATTAATATAGACTTATCAGAATCATCATTATCTGAAATGTTTAAAGTTAAAATTACCCCAGAGACAACATCTATAAAATCAAGGCTAGATCTTTTTGACAGTTCGTTGAATATGATTTTTGAGAATCCTTGGACTGGAATAGGGGTTGGTAGATGGAATAGATACAAAAACAAATATAGTATTGATGATAGTGTTCCAAATGTGTTGTTAGATACACATAATGATTATTTAGCATTGATATCTCAATATGGTATTCTGTTGGGATTATTGTTTGCTTTTTTAATTTTTTTGTATCCATTGATATTGAGTAGAAGTATTAAGGCTACCAATAAAGGTCCTCTTCATTTTCTATTCATAATTAATTTTGTTATGGGGATAGCTGCATTTTCAAATGCAGGGTTTTTTAAGCATCAAGTTTCAGCTGTTTTAATATTTAGTTTGTGCACTACTTTAAAATTATATAACGAGGATGAATTGGCTTACTAAGAATATACTACAGTACAATACATTAACATGGAGTGCTATTTTCTTTTCATTTTCTTTCGGTTTGGGCATTGCATTAAATTCAATTGGTTTTTTTTTGTTTTGTGCCAGCGGTGTCATATACAGTATTGGAGATATTAGAAAAAAAATAGTAACATTCAATGGTATCACAGTATTATTTTTAATAATAGGATATTTTACTTTAGTAGTTTTAAGGGAAGTAATCGCCAATGTATCTACCGCTCCAGAAGTAGTTTTTTATTACTTGGCATTTCTGTTTATACCCGCAATATTTCTATTCCAATCTAAAAGACTTTTAAAACATCATAAAGTAGTCTTAATGGCATTTGTGATGGGAATGGTTTTTAATGCTTTTGTTAATTTGAGTTTTGGTTTTTACAGGGGAGTATTTATAAGAGACAATGGTGTTAATTTTTGGTATTTTACATATAATTTTTTAGCTGAACCATTTGGTATTCAGCCCATTTATTTGGGTTGTTTTTATGTAATAGCATTACTAATAACATTTCATTTTAAAACTTATATAAAGAGTTTAACGCTTTTCTATTGCATAATAATACTCTTAATCATAAGTGTTTTTCTTTTGGCAGCTAGGAATGCAATTTTAAGTATGATGATTCTAATTCCTCTGTATCTTTCTTTTACCAAAAAAATAACTGTAAAAAATGGCATATTGCTACTTTGTATTTTTGCAATATGTTTTATAAGTGCTTTACAGAATCCTGTAGTGAAGAATAGAATTCTTAAAGTAACTTCTAAAGGAAATTTTTATTCCGGTTCATCTTTGCGTAATAATATATGGCAAAGTGCAATTTCAGCATCCAAGGAAAATTTCATCTGGGGTTCTGGGGAAAAGAAAGCTAGTTTATTACTTTTCAATGAGTTTGATATCAGAGATTTAAAAACACCGTTAAAATATAAATATCATTCCCATAATCAATTTTTAAATACACTTATTCAATATGGAGCTGTTGGATCAGGAATTTTAATAGTTTTATTCATAGGTGCAATTTGGATTACATGGCGAGACGGTAATTATTTAGGATTCGTAATTACCGTTTTATTTCTTTTTACGATGTTAACCGAATCAATATTCACTAGGCAATGGGGAGTATTTAGTTTTCCTTTCTTTATAATCTTGTTGGTAATGAAAAAAAAGAGTCCAAATTAGTGTGAAGGATATCGTATATACTTTTTTTATATAAAAATGGACTTTATGACATAAGATTAAACATTGGTACGTCCGAAGTATTATTAAGTTCATTTATGCTAAAAACGTAATAAGGTATACATTCGTAAAAGGAAAAAAAGTTTAACTTATTAATATTTTCTTCCCAACTTCATAAATGGTTTTTCAACTAAATTGTAAATTATAATACTAAGAATTAGTTTTATAAGAACACATATTATTAGAGAGAATTCTTTGTTATTTGGAAGAATTGAATACGCTGTGTAGCACTTATGGGTTGAACACAGCGTGTTATAAATATTTAAAGAGTATATATTCTTAAAAATTTTTTTAAAATGCTTTACACATCCTTGTGAAGATAATTTATCGTTGTAAACAATAAACAAGGTTAAGCCACTTATGATATAAAAGATAGATTGTGATATATTCCGATTATACACATAAATTAATTGAATCAAAACCACCAATTTTCCAAGATAGATAACGATAAAACATTATCAATAATGCCTCTTAAAGAATCTATTCTATTAGTATTATTTGTTTTTTAAGCCATTTATATAAAGTTTTCAAAAGTAATCTAATACTAATCTATTTTTGCTTAATGAAGACGCATGTGACTTTATATTATATGAAATGGACAATTAAAAACTTTAAGTATTGCTATATTAGTCAATTTTAATCGATGAGCAATATAATTACTATATGAAAATAGGAATTTTAGGAACTAGAGGTATACCAAATAATCATGGTGGTTTTGAACAATTAGCAGAATACTTGTCGGTTTATTTGGTTAGTAAGGGTCATGATGTATTTGTATATAACACACATACTCATCCATTTCAAGAAAAAACTTGGAATGGTGTTAAAATAGTACATTGTTTTGATTTAGAACACAAAATAGGCACTGCTGGGCAATTTATTTATGATTTTAATTGTATACGAGATAGTAGAAAACGTCATTTTGATGTGCTTTTACAATTAGGGTATACTAGCAGTTCTATTTGGTATAAATTGCTTCCTAAAAAGGCTATAATACTTACAAATATGGATGGTTTGGAGTGGAAACGAACCAAGTACTCTAAACTTGTGAGAAGGTTTCTTAAAAGAGCAGAAAAATTGGCTGCATTATCAAGTGATTTTTTAATTTCTGATTCAATTGCTATTAAATCTTATATAAAAGAGAAATATAATAGAGATTCAGAATTTATAGCTTATGGGGCAAATTTATTTATTAACGAAAAAGAACATGTTTTACTAGAATATAATGTTGAAAAGTATAAATACAATATGCTTATCGCTCGCTTAGAGCCTGAAAACAATATTGAAACTATTTTGGATGGTGTTGTAAAAAGTAATTCAAAATTACCATTTTTGGTGATAGGGAAACATGAAACGAAGTTTGGCGATTTTTTAAAAAAGAAGTTTTCCAAGGATAATAGAATAAAATTTTTAGGAGGTATATACAATATAGAGCATTTAGATAATTTAAGATTTTATTCAAATTTATACTTTCACGGACATTCTGTAGGAGGAACAAATCCTTCGCTTTTAGAAGCAATGGCTTCAAGAAGTTTAATTATAGCAAATGATAACCCATTTAATAAAGGAATTTTGAACGATGATGCTTTTTACTTTTCAAATAGTGAGGATGTTAAAGGTCATTTGTCTAAATCTAAAGATAAATTTTCACATAAAATAGATGCCAATATTAAGAAGATCGAGTTAGAATTTAGCTGGCCAATTATTAATGATAAATACGAAGAATATATGCTTAATTTATGCAAAAACAAGAAATATTAGAATGAATCTTTTTAGTTATATGTTAATTCGAAAGTTAGATAAAGATTAAATCAATGCTCTTTAGACAAGGTAGATATTCTGGTTTTATAACGCCTATTTCTTATGGTTTGGATTTACTGGTGGTAAATTTGTTTACGCATTTTTTACCAATAAATTTTCAAAATCCTTGGTTATTTCATCTATATATAACAATTACATGGGTAATATTATCATTTAAAAATGAATTCTATGTTATTCATCGCTATTCTAAGGCCGTAGTATTATTGAGAAAATTATTTACTCAATTTGTTTTCTTTTTTTTAATCCTTTATGCGTATATCGGATTTTTCAAACAACCATTAATGAGTCGCTTGGCTCTTGGTCAGTATTTTATTTTGGTTTTTTTAGGTATTAGTTCTTTAAAATTAATGAACTTTTTTTTACTTAATAAATACAGAGAACGTATTAAAGGCAACATTAGAAATGTAGTGGTTATTGGAAAAAGTAAAAAGGCAAATCAACTTATTGAAGTCTTTGACACCCGAAGAGAGTTTGGATATCACTTCACAGCTCAATTTTCCCCAAGGGACAAAGATTTTGAGTTGTTAAATTGTTTTAGATATATTGTAAATAATAATATTGATGAAATTTATTGTTCCGTGTCAGAATTAAAAAATAATGAATTAACGGCTTTTATAAACTTTGCGGACAATAATCTTAAAACCCTTAAATTTTTACCGGACAATAAAAATATCTTTTCTAAAAAACTAAAATTCGAATATTACGACTATTTGCCAATCTTGTCCTTACGAGATATTCCTTTACATAATTCCGTAAACGCTGTTCTTAAAAGAGCTTTTGACATTGCCTTCTCTTTATTTGTCATTTTTGGCATTTTAATTTGGTTGGGGCCTTTACTAGCACTTTTGATTACTTTGGAGTCTAGGGGCCCTGTGTTTTTCATTCAGAAACGCACAGGATTCGATAATAAGGAATTTCAATGTTTTAAGTTTAGATCTATGGCGGTCAATGAATCTTCTGACCTTATGCAAGCTGGAAAGAATGATATGAGAGTCACTAAAATTGGTAAGTTCATAAGAAAAACCAGTATAGACGAATTACCTCAATTTTATAATGTATTCTTTGGCAATATGTCCGTAGTAGGACCACGCCCGCATATGTTAAAGCATACTGACGAATACGCAAGTAGGGTAGATAAGTATATGCTGCGTCATTTTGTAAAGCCTGGAATAACAGGACTTGCTCAAATACGTGGATATAGGGGTGAAATTGAAAAGGAAAGTGACATTCAAAATAGAATTAAATTCGATATTTTTTATGTGGAGAACTGGTCTTTCTTCCTTGATTTAAAAATTATAGTTCAGACCGTTGTTAATGCAATAAGGGGAGAGGAAAAAGCATATTAGTATGAAAAGAATTTTAATAACAGGCGCTGCCGGTTTTCTTGGGTCACATTTATGTGATCGGTTTATAGCAGAAGGTTTTCATGTTATTGGTATGGACAACCTTATTACCGGTGATTTAAAAAATATTGCCCATCTTTTTCCATTGGAAAATTTTGAGTTTCACCATCATGATGTTTCTACCTTTGTGCATCTAGAAGGCACGTTAGACTATATCTTGCACTTTGCATCTCCAGCAAGCCCTATTGATTATTTAAAGATTCCTATAGAAACCTTAAAAGTTGGTTCATTAGGAACCCTTAATCTCTTAGGATTGGCCAAACAGAAAAATTCCAGGATTTTGGTAGCCTCTACCTCAGAAGTATATGGTGACCCCTTGGTTCACCCACAGAATGAGGAATATTATGGTAATGTTAGCCCAATAGGTCCCCGCGGTGTTTATGATGAGGCAAAGCGGTTTATGGAGTCCATTACAATGGCTTATCACAGGCATCATGGGCTAGATACACGTATTGTTCGTATTTTCAATACCTACGGGCCTAGAATGCGTCTAAACGATGGTAGGGTCGTACCTGCTTTTATGGGACAGGCTTTAAGGGGGGAAGATTTAACCGTTTTTGGTGACGGTTCTCAAACAAGGTCTTTCTGTTATATTGATGATCAAGTAGAAGGAATATACCGTTTGTTATTTAGTGATTGTGTAGAACCTGTAAATATTGGCAATCCGCATGAGACTACAATCAAGGAGTTTGCAGAAGAGATTATTGCATTAACAGGCACCAAACAAAAAGTAATCTATGTGCCATTGCCTCAAGATGATCCTACGCAACGACAACCGGATATTTCCAAAGCCAAAAAACTATTAGGATGGGAGCCAAAAGTAAATAGGGCAGAAGGACTTAAAATCGTATACGATTATTTTAAATCCTTGTCTCCAGAGGAACTTCAGAAGAAGGAACATAGAAATTTTGCGGATAAAATTAATTAACCTTATTTCATCAAATAATTATACATGAATATTTTAATACTTGGGTCGGGCGGTCGCGAACATACTTTTGCATGGAAATTGGCTCAAAGTCCACAACTTTCAAAACTTTTTGTTGCTCCTGGAAATGCGGGCACTGCCAAAATTGCAACTAATGTACCAATTGGTGTAAATGATTTTGAGGCAATTAAGGATTTTGTCATCAATGAAAAAATTACCATGGTTGTTGTGGGTCCTGAGGATCCTTTAGTGAACGGGGTGCATGATTATTTTTTACAGGATGATGCGTTAAAGGATATTGCGGTTATTGGTCCTGAAAAATTGGGAGCTACTTTAGAAGGCAGTAAGGAATTTGCAAAGGAATTCATGATGCGCCATAATATACCAACGGCGCAGTATAAAAGTTTTACGGAGAATACGGTTGAAGATGGATTTCAGTTTTTGGAGGAATTAAACCCGCCTTTTGTTTTAAAGGCTGATGGACTTGCAGCAGGAAAGGGCGTGGTCATATTAAATGATTTAGACGATGCCAAAAAAGAATTAAAGGCCATGTTGGTCGACCAAAAATTTGGGGCAGCCAGTACAACCGTTGTAATCGAAGAATTTTTGGACGGAATTGAATTGAGTGTATTTGTGCTAACAGATGGACTATCCTACAAAGTGCTTCCTACCGCAAAAGACTATAAGCGTATAGGAGAGGGGGATACCGGACTTAATACGGGCGGTATGGGGGCTATTTCCCCTGTTCCTTTTGCAGATAAGGCTTTTATGGATAAGATAGAGCAACGAATTGTAAAACCTACCGTAGAAGGCCTTAAAACGGATAAAATGCCTTACAAGGGATTTATCTTCATAGGACTTATAAAAGTAGGTGATGATCCCAAAGTTATTGAATACAATGTTAGAATGGGGGATCCGGAAACAGAAGTGGTCTTGCCCCGTATTCAAAATGATATGGTCAATTTGTTAAAGGCTGTGGCAGACCAAAAGTTAGCGGACATAGCATTGCAATTGGACGAAAGAACCGCTACAACGGTTATGACCGTTTCCGGTGGTTATCCGGGTTCATATGAGAAAGGTAAAGAAATTACCGGTATTGATTCCATTGAAGACTCTTTGGTATTTCATGCCGGCACTAAACTGGTAGATGGTAAGGTAGTGACCAATGGTGGTAGGGTTATGGCCATAACATCTTTTGGAGAGGACTTTAAAAAAGCCTTGGACAAATCTTACAGAAATGTAGAAAAACTTTCCTTTGAAGGAATGAATTACAGAAAAGATCTAGGTTTTGATCTTTAAATAAAAATTGCCCTATAAAAGTCATTAATACTTTTATAGGGCAATTTATTATAGTTGAAGAACTATAAGTAAGAGTGAGAAGTACTAGTGGTGTCTTCATCACCTTTTTCATTGTATTTTTTTAATTCAAGCATCCAATATATAAATGCAGCTGTCCCAATTAACATAAACAACCAGTTTATGATGTTTGATACGGTCCAACTTTCAGCAAATCTAAAAGGGTCCATTGTGTATTTGAATATCACATTTACGAACAAATCCGCTATACCTTCAAAAAATGATTTCATCTTATTACTATATTTACCAGCAAAAATATAAAAAGCTTAGATGATTTCAAGCATTTTTGAGAAAACAAAACCAGTGAATTTTATAATTCTCTTGGTTTTTTTGTTTCTTTTTTATTGGGGAGTACAATTCTACTTACTGAACAAAACTATTTTGGAGCTTAAAATTGGGGCAACCTTGGGCATTTTAGGTACTGTATTGTTTAGTGTTTTCGTAGTAGATTTTATTGTTAAAAGAAATAAGTTAACGGCCAATAATTCTTTCGCAATCCTATATTTTACAATTCTTTTTGTGGTTTTTCCTGAAACCTTAGGAGATAGTAATGCAATTTTTGCCACCTTTTTTTTACTATTGGCCATGCGTAGGCTTTTGAGTATTAAATCCCTTAAGCGTATTAAGCTCAAAATTTTTGATGCTTCACTTTGGATCTGTGTTGCCAGTATTTTTTATGAATGGACCTTACTTTATTTAATTTTGGTATTTGCGGCAATCTATATCTACGAACCCAAAAATATTAGGAATTGGCTCATCTTTCTTTCTGTGGGTTTTTGCTTTTTTATGATTTTATACGGTAGTTTAATCCTATTGGGAAAAACATCCTTTTTAACCAGTCATTATGATTTTGCCGTGGACGTTAATGCATTGCTTCCTATTAAATGGTGGTCAAGTATTAAACTTACCCTTTATGCACTAATGAATATTGGTCTTGGCTTTTGGATTTTTATTCGCTTAGGTAGCACCGGATCGGGCAAAGTAACCATTATGAGATTAATTGCCCTATCTTTTATTATAGGATTAGTGGTGAATTTATTGGTTGCCTCAGAAAATACCAATGCCGTCATGATTACCTTTTTTCCATCTGTCATTTTTATAGTAAATTATCTTGAATCTATTAAGAGACCAAAATTTCTGGAACTGATTTTAATTACTTGTATACTAGCGCCTATAGTAGTATTCTTCACCAAACTTTAAATTTGTCCATTAAACTCTATCTTTGTAAAAAATAGAATATGTTCAGCGAGTTTGCTTTTAAGATTTTTGAAGAGAGTATTGAAAAGTATCACTTAAAAGATGATGTGTATCAGGATTTCAGCAACCCTTATCCTACTGAAAATATTGAACATTTATTATATCGAAAAAATTGGATAGATACGGTGCAATGGCACTATGAGGATATTATTAGAAATCCTGATATAAATCCTGATGATGCTTTGGTTTTAAAACGAAAAATTGATGCTAGCAATCAAGATAGAACTGACTTGGTAGAATTTATCGATAGTTATTTTCTAAATAAATACCAATCGGTAGAAGTTCAACCAGGTGCTACGATAAATACGGAAAGTCCTGCTTGGGCCATTGACAGATTATCCATTTTGGCCTTAAAGATCTATCACATGAAAGAAGAAGCTACTAGGGCCGATGCTACCTTGGCACATAGAGAAAAGTGCCAGGCAAAGTTGGAAGTTTTGTTGGAACAGAAAATGGATCTTTCACAGGCTATAGACCAATTGCTTTTGGATATTGAAAGTGGCACTAAGTATATGAAGGTCTATAAGCAAATGAAAATGTATAATGATGAGGAACTAAACCCCGTCCTTCGTGGCAAAAAGTAATTCTCAACATATATTGGTCATAAGACTCTCCGCCATGGGTGATGTTGCTATGTCCGTTCCCGTCATTGCTGGTATTGTCAAAAAATATCCCCATGTAAAAATCACGGTATTAACAAAAGCGTTTACCGCTCCAATTTTTAGTGATATACCCAATGTTTCTATTTTTAAGGCGGATGTAAAAGGCAGGCATAAAGGTGTTTTAGGACTTTGGAAGTTATATAAGGAACTAAAAGCATTACAATTTGATGCTGTAGCGGATATCCATAATGTTCTACGGAGTTCTATATTAAAACAGTTTTTTAAATTATCATCAATACCGTTTATACAACTGGATAAGGGTAGGGCAGAAAAGAAAGCATTAACTGATCCAAACAGGTGTGTTTTTAAGCCCTTAAAAACCACTTTTGAAAGATATGCCGATGTATTTGGTTTGCTTGGCTATCCCATTCTTAAAAGTGAGATGGTGACTTTACCTAAAAAGCCTCTTCCTGCAAACGTTGATAATTTGCTTATTGGTGAAGGTCGGCTGCTCATCGGAATTGCGCCCTTTGCTGCTTTTCAGGGAAAGATGTATCCGTTGGACCTAATGAAAAAAGTTGTTTCCCATTTAGATAGTACCGAACAGTATAAAATATTGCTATTTGGCGGGGGTGCCAAAGAAGTAGAAGTTTTAACAAGTTGGGAAAAGGAATTTAATACTTGTATCAATGTTGCGGGCAAGTTATCGTTTTCACAAGAACTTAGTTTACTATCCAACTTAAAATTAATGCTTGCCATGGACAGCGGAAACGCGCATTTGGCTGCTATGTATGCCGTGCCAACCGTAACTCTTTGGGGTGCTACACATCCATATGCCGGTTTTTATCCATTTGGTCAGTCTATAGAAAATGCTGTGCTATCCAATAGAAAGCAATATCCGGCTATACCTACTTCTATATATGGAAATAAAGTTCCTGAAGGTTATGAGGATGTCATGAGGACCATTGCTCCAGAAGATGTAGTGAAAAAAATACAGCTAATTTTAGGTCAGTAAACATTAACAGTTTTCTTATGATGTGACTGTTTTTGGTTCCAAACTCTTAAAATATTGTCGCAATTGTGCCATAAACCTATATTTTTTGGCACTAGGAGAACTGCCCACCATTAAGGTGCGCACGCCAAAATAAGAGCTCATTAAAAAGGTAGCCACTGCTTCACAATCCACATGGCGGTCTAAGAATCCATTAAACTTGCCTTTTTGTAAAGCCGTAATCAAATTAACCTCCCAAACGGTAACAATTTCGTTTAAATGCTGCATTATAACATCATTCTTTCCATTAAATTCGGTTATAAAATTATGAAGTAAACAACCATAGTCCATATCATTATGGACCGCAGTTTCCATGGCATTGTCAAAACAAGCGGTGATCAATGTCAATGGGCTATCATGACCTTCAAGTGGCTCAATTAAGGTACTATAAATCTTACGGGCCATTAAATTTTGAATAATCTGGACAAAGAAGTCTTCCTTAGATTCAAAATGATAATAGAAAGCTCCTTTAGATAGGTTCAATTCCTTTAAAATATCATCTATACTGGTATTGTAATATCCTTTAGTATAAAACAATTGTAGTCCGGTAACTTGAATTCTGTGCATGGTTGCCATGCGTTTTAGGCTCTTGTTCATAATTCATGGATTTGGGGTAACCGACCATATGGTCTATTCAAAGAACTGACTTTAAGGGCGGTAGCCATATATTTCTAGTTGTATGGCACAGGAAATTCGGTAAACGTTTGTTTTTCCGTTGAAATACACCCCAATATTTGATTAAAACAAACCTTTTAGTCTGTTGTAATCATTTGTTTAGCAGGTTGTTGTGTAACATATATTGCTAATTTTAATTGTGTCAAGGATTTTCTTATAGATATATACGATATTTAATTAATGACTTTTAGGGTATAATTTTTTGAGCGATGATAATGTTTCCCAGTTTTAAATAATGGATATTATTGGTTTTAAAAGTTAATCTAAATCAGTATATCTTGAATAAATAAAGAGGTTTATTGTTTAGGTCTATTAAAATAAATTAGCCTTAAAAAAGTTTAGGTTTTATTATCTCTTTAAAAACCTTCTAATCAAATGACCAACCTTTACTATCCAACCAGCCCTAAGTCTTTACCCAGTTCTCTAACCAAACTACCATTTTCTTATCTATTAAAATCATTGCTTTCTATCTTGGCAATTGTATTGTTCTTTGCGCTATATGTTTCTATGGTCGTTGGGCTAGGGTATTTATTCTACTATGCCATCATTTATGATATGGGATACATTAATAAACTCACCATTATCATGAAAGTTGGTGCTATAGCAGGTGCAGCCATGCTTTTTGTATTCTCGCTTAAGTTTGTTTTTAAATTAAAAAATCATAAGCCTAATAATCGAATTCTTTTAAAAAAGGATGAACAAACGGATTTGTGGAACTTTATAGAAAAAATTTGTAAAGAAACAGGTGCGCCAAGACCAAAAAATATTTATTTGGATCCGGATGTAAATGCTTATGTGGCTTATAGTAATATGTGGTTAAGTCTTTTCCTACCCGTAAGAAAGGAACTAACTATTGGTATGGGACTTACGGATTGCTTAAACCTTTCTGAATTTAAGGCTGTAATAAGCCATGAATTTGGACATTTTTCACAAAGGAGCATGAAAATTGGGAGTTATATCATATCGGCCAATACCATTATTCACAATATGATTTTTGAACGGGATAAGTGGGATGACACTTTAGATCAATGGAGAGCATCAGATATTAGACTATCTGCCGCTGCTTGGTTAATTACCCCAATTATTTGGTTAATACGGCAAATGCTCAACTTGTTTTATCAATTTTTGAATGTAATGTATTCATCATTATCTCGTGAAATGGAATTTAATGCAGACAAAGTTGCTGTCAAAACTTCTGGTAGTGACGCCATTATTTCTGCGCTATGGAAGCTTAATGGTGGGTCTGCAGCGTGGCATAATACTCTAAACCATGCAATTTTAGCGGCCAAAAAAAATCTTTTTGTAGAAAATATTTATATCAATAACGCCTTGGCTCTTGAGAGAGAAGCGGATAACCAAGCGCAATTGTTGAAAGGCTTAGAGGATGATAAAAGGGGAGGTAAAATCTATTTTACAAATTCTGATCATTCTAAGGTAGGAATGTATGCAAGCCACCCGCCTAATGATAAGCGTGAGCATAATTCTAAAACACCATATGTAGCATGTAAAGCGGATACCCGAAGCCCTTGGGTACTATTTGGTAAAAAAGAGAAGTTACAGGCTGCTATGACCTTGCGCATTTATGATTTGTATCTACAAAAAAAGCCAACGGATTTTGTCAAGACGAAAGTTCTGGAAGACTTTATTACTTCTGAAACACAGGGCGCACATTTGGCAAAAGAATATGATAATACATTTTCCAATAGGTTTTTGCAAATACCTAATAAACAAAAACTTAATGGTCAAATGGCTAGTTTAACGGCATCTGAAGATGTTTTGAAACAATTAAAAACAGAGATTATAGGGTTAATGCAACCTATTCATGAAATAGAAGAATTAATGGTTAAGGCCCAAGAAATTGCACAAGGTACCACCAAGGTTAAAACATTCTCTTTCAACGGTATTGAATATTCCAAGAAAAACCTTGAAAATGGGTATAATTACTTATTAAACAAACGAGAAGAACATTTTAACTTAAGTTTTGAAGATTGGGACACAAGGTTCTGTGCATTTTTTACGTTGCTAGCAAAAAAAGAAGGAAAGGAAACTACTTTAGCAAAAATATATGCACAACATCAAGCTATAACTTTTTTATATAGAAGTGTCACTTCAACAAAGAACAATATTTTGAACAAGGTTACGGAACTTCAAAATAAAGGAGAAATTACCAAAGAACAGGTACATGGATTAACGGCTAGTGTAAAAGACTCTTTCCGCTCACTTAATCAAGAAGTCAATGATTTAGATCAATTACACTTTATGGAAATGCCTAATGTTGAATCTATAGAGGAATTAAAAGAAGCATTGGTAGAAAATAGCCAATTTAAAATTGAAAACGGATTAATTTTTGAAAATGGTGGATTTCAAAATATGATGAACCAATTAGAAACCACTATTTATAATTGCCAAAGGATTGAACAAAAGAGTATTAGCTGTATTTTGTTGTTTCATAAAGAACTGGAATTGAACTTGGTAGCTTAGTTTAAGTATGCTTTTAGCCTCTTAAAAAAGGATGATTTGTTTACTTTAAATCATCCTTTTTTCTATTTCTATCAAGCCACCGTACCCTGGCAACTACTACCTGCACCTGCAGTACACCCATAACAATGTTGGGAAATGATGATGTTTCTATCGTTCAAAATATCTTCATTGTAATCTTTTATATGCTTTACCTTGCTCGCTACCTTCAAATCTAGCATTTGGTTAAAATCACAATCGTACAACCATCCGTCCCAACTAATAGAAATGGTATTGGTACACATAACATTGGCAACTGCAGACGGATTGTAAGCTTCTACTAACGCATACATATAATCTTCATAATTCTCCGATGCTATCAAATAGTCCAAGAAACGTGCTATTGGTAAATTGGTAATGGCAAATAGGTTGTGAAACTGAATATCAAAATCTTCTTTTAAGGCTTTTTTGAAATCCTTTTCCATCGCAGCCTGATCTCCCGGTAAATACGCTCCTGATGGATTATAGACCAAATCCAATCGTAAATCGCTTCCTGGCATACCATAGCCTCTTTCATTCAGTTCTTGCAATGCCTTGATCGATTTGTCAAAAACTCCGTCTCCTCTTTGCTTATCCGTTTTACCTCTGGTGTAATGGGGCATAGATGAAATAACATGAACGTTATGCTTTTTAAAGAAATCCGGCAAATCATAGTATTTCTTATTGGCACGGATAATCGTGAGGTTGGAACGAACAATAAAATCCTTAATTCCGGCTTTTGCCGCTTCCTCCACAAACCATCTAAAGTCTGGATTCATTTCTGGCGCTCCACCGGTTAAATCTAGGGTATGTGCCCCCGTGTTTTTTATCACCTCTAAGCATTGCTGCATAGTTTCACGGGTCATGATTTCCTTACGGTCCGGACCGGCATCTACATGGCAATGCTCACAAACTTGGTTACACATGTAACCTACATTGATCTGTAGAATCTCTAGTTTTTTAGGGCGTAAAGGAAAATGGCCTATTTCGGCAATTTTATCCTTAAAATATGGAAGCTCGCCATCAGCAAATATGCCTCCGTTCAATATTTCTAATTGCTTGTTGGAAACTGCTAAATCGTTTCCCTTTGCTTTTAATGATTTTGTAGCCATTTTTTAGTTGTTCGTTGTTCGTTGTTCGTTGTTGGCATGTTGTAAATGCTTCAAACTTTAAACTGACAACAATTAATTTCTTGTTCTTAACCATGGATATTCATAATGAATACTCCATTGCAATATTTTTATAAACTAGCTTTAATTTCAATGATGATTATTAGAGAAGGCTGCTACGAACAACCATCAACCAATAACCAACAACGAAATTTACATGGACAATTTATTATATTTATTCATCATCTGTACACCATGCACCAATGTCGCACCACCTTCAATTGCAGCACCTACATGGACAGCCTCCATCATTTCTTCTTTGGTTATTCCTTTCTGTAAGCCGTCTTTGGTATAGGCGTCAATACAGTACGGGCATTTAACTACGTGGGAAACTGCTAAGGCAATAAGCGACTTTTCCCTAGCACTTAGTGCTCCTTCTTCGAAAACCTTACCATAATAATCGAAAAATTTAGTGCCTAGCTCTTCGCTCCACTCTGTAATTTTTCCAAATTTTCTTAAATCTGCCGGGTCATAATAGGTATTAGCCATCTTTTTCTGAGTTTTAGTTTGTATTGTATCTTTTTGTTCTTGATTAAAATAAATTGGTATTCCCTGTCCCATTTTTTCCAGTTCAGGAAGTATTTCCATATTGTCCCAAATACCAGAGGTAAGTGTATCGCCATATGCTTCGGGTAAATGGTTTTTGTACATTAATTTTTGTGCGGTTTCGGCATCGTATTCAAAAAAATGGTGGGTATAAATTACTTCACCATCTACAATATCCAACATCATATACCAAACCCTAGGTGTACCGTCATTTGCCGGCATGCCAATAACCCCAGGATTTAGCCAAACACTTTCTTTTATGGTTTGATGAAAAGGTAAGCCGCAATGTCCCGCAACAATAATATCACTTTTGGTCTCTTCAAAACAACGTTCTTTACTAGCTGTGGCGTTAGATTTAAATATGAATTCTGAAGTGTTGCCATAATTTCCGTGCACTATGGTTACTTTTTTATTGCCATAATCAAAACTGATGTATTCAGGAATATTCTTCATCCAACCTAAAGACTCTTGGGATAAATGCCCTTTGGTATAGGGAAACCACATTTTTGAAAAATCGTCACAACGGCTACCACTTTTAAAATCGCACCCACAATCTTCGCTATTATTGGCCAATTGTAATTCTACATTGCCAGCTATGGTGATCGCACCCCATTTATGAAACAATTGTACGGTTTCTTCGGGTTGGGCGCAATAGCCCGTTATATCGCCGGTACTAATGCAATTTTCGGGTGGAATGCCTGCCTCGTTAGCAATCTGGATCAATTTTTCCAGTGCCTGTAGATTGCTGTACACGCCTCCAAAAAGTAATAACTTTCCGGTTTTAGTGCCCATATGTTTTATTTCTTTATCCATGTAGGTATCATATAAACTGTAAGGCAGCATAAAATGCCCCAAAAATTAATCCAAAGTAACGAGGCATACTTGCCTGTTGTAAATATTAAGTCAGACGGAAACCAATTGAATATTAAAAGGAAACCAAAAAGTAATCCTGTAAAAATACTCAGGTGAAAACTCACTTTTGATGCACTATCTTTCCAAAATAGAAATACGGGGGTTAACCCTATGACCATAGTGCCACTAATGGTCGTTGCCGATAGAATTTCGGCATCTAAAAAAACAGGAATCGTACCAACTACTGCAACCGCTAACATGGACCAACGACCAAATTTTACCGTATGACCGAGATTTAGGTCTAATGCCAATAGTTTAGAAAACGATGAAAAGGTAGAATCTAAGGTAGATGCTGCGGAGGTAATCATTATAAAATTGATGACCAATAGAATAACGGTGCCAAAAGCCTTGCCTACCTGTACCGCTGCCTGACCTTGCATGCCTTGCGATTGTGCATAAACACCAATGATGCTAAAGAGAATGATACAAATAGCACCAAGAACACTTGCCCATAAAAAACTCTTTAATGTAACCTTGGGACTACTGATAAACCCTCTGTCGGTTAATACAGGATCATGAAAGGGATAACTGAAAGATTGCAGTAAAGCAGCAAACAATAAATTTAAACCGGTTTCAAAAGACCAAACACCTGAATAGATAACTTCTGTTGTATGTATTGCATTGTCATTTCCGAAAATAGTGAACAATATTACCGCTAAAAGTATAGAAAACAACCCCATTTGGAAAACATCGGTAAAAATTGAGCTGCTCATGCCGCCTTTTAATACATATGCCAAAGTTAGTCCGGTAAAGACTAAAATGGACCAGTAATAGGCGCTAGAACCTATATCTCCAAAATAAGTTCCTATAACCATAGTATTACTCCATACTTCATTAAATAACCGGAAAGCAATAAGAATGGAAAATACCGTTACCGCGGTTTTGCCAAATTTTGAGGAAAGAAAATGATGTATACTAGTATACTTACCATGCAGCCTCATTTTATAGATAACAATACCGGCAACTGCAAAAGACAAGTAATAACCCGCATAGGCAACACCACCTACAATACCGAAGTCCAATCCTAAATTGGCGGCATTGGTGATGCTTTTGGCGAATATCCATGAGATGATCAAACTACCCATTAACATAAACGCATTGGGCGCTTTCTTTTTTTGAACCGCCTTAAAAAACTGACTGGTATCTTTTGCCCATGGGGAAAGAAAGAACAACATCAAACTTGATGCTATCACCAATCCCCATTGCCAAATTTGTACTTCAGTCATTGTTTTTAATTCGTTAAATATTTAGGTCTCGACTGCGCTCGACCAGACATTATTTTTAATTCGCACCTCTATTGCTCATCCCACCAAACAGGAACATTAATACTATTGCCATCAGTGTTATTTGAAGCTTCGGTATAATTGGCATTATTTAAAGCTTCTTCTTCAGCAGGGTAAGGCATACGTATAGGAATCAAATCATTGTTCAAACTTGCCGAAATAGTTTTTAATTGCGGAAAACCTGTTCTTCTATATTCGATCCAACCTTCATAACCGTTTATCGAATTTGCTATCCATTTTTGTGTGATGATATTTTCTAAAGGATTCCCGTTGGTCAGCGCAGCATTAGCTGTTAGGTAATCTTCAGGGAGGTCTACCTGCCAATAGGCAAATGCCTGTGTTATGCCGGTATTGTATAAAGTTTGGGTATCTGCAGAAATGAATCCTCTTTCGGCAGCTTCGGCCAATAGAAAGTGGGTTTCCATGCTAGTCATGAAGTTGGCGTCTAAAAGTCCCGTATTCTCTCTGAAAATAGTACCTAACAAAGAGTAATCAGCTACCGATACTCCCGCTGAGGCATCAATCCCATTTAATAGTCCGTTATAACCGCCATCCGTGTTATTGGCAAAAGGTTGGTATAAGCGTGCAATACGTGGGTCGTTTAAATTGGTCAAAATTTCATCCATTGTTTCAGAAAGCACATAATTATTAAAATCGCCTACTCTTAGTTGCGCCAATCTAAAACTATTTGGTTCACCATCGGTAAAGTTGAAAATGGCGTTTTCACTGTTTTCATCTATAAAATTTCCTTCGGTAACCAAGGCTTGTAACTGTGGTGCGACATCAACCTTATTAGAAACTCGCATCAGATATTTAATCTTTAAGGAATTGGCGAATTTGACCCATCCATCTAAATCGCCATTAAATAATATATCGCCCTCTAAAGCTATGGTACCTGAATAATTCTGAATTGCTAAAACTCCCTTGTCAAGATTGTCGAATATGCCTCCTTCATCCATATAAATTGACTCCTGACTGTCGTAGGACGGAGTAACAGTTTCGGTATCTCCCTTAAACGCTTCAGAATAGGGAACGTCTCCAAAAAGGTCGGTTAACCCAGCTGCCATATACGCTTTCATAATCCTTGCCGGTCCTTCATATACAGCATACGCCGCATTCTCTTGAGACAAATTCAATATAATTTCATTATCCCTTAAATTTTGATAGAATATGGGCCACGGATTACCACCCAGTTGGGGCGATTTTAAATCGTGCCTGTCAAACAGGTTAAAATCCAACGCCGTGCTGTATTGACCTAAAAGGTTACCTGCGGTAAAACCTTCATAGGACATTTGTTCGCCAAAATCGTAGATTACCTGTCTCAATAAAAGACTTGGTTGCACCGTAACAGGGTCATTGGTATTTGTATTAATTTCTTCAAAATCTTTTGTACAGCCAACGACCAACAATAAGACTAGAATGCTATATATATGTTTCATTTTCTTTTTCTTAAAAATTAAATCCGGCTTTAAAACCTATACTTCTTGTAGTGGCGTATGACATATCTTCAACACCGCTAATAAAGCCTTGCCCTTGCACTGCCAATTGTTCTGGGTCAAAATGAGGATTCTCTGTAATGGCAAACAAATTTTTACCAATTAGGGATAAACTCAACGTAGCATTTTGGTTGAATAGGTTAAGGTTATCAAACGTATAACCAAGGGATATTTGTCGCAATTTTAAAAAGGATGCGTCATAGGTATTGTTTTCCTCATGGTTTCTGTCATAAAATTGTCTGTAATAACTTTCTGCAGTTACTGCAACGGTATTTGGTGTATATACAGGATTGTCGGCAGTGCCTGTATTTACAACGCCTTCGGGAACAATACCTTCTTCTGGTCTAAAAGCGGTTTCTGCCAATTGACCACCAACATTACCTAATGCCCTTGTTCTAGAAACAATGATACCTCCTTGTCTCCAATCCAAAAGAAAGCCCATGTTCCAGTTTTTATAATTAAATTGATTGTTGAAACCCAACATAAAATCAGGATTGTAATTTCCTAATTTTTGTAGTTCATTATCGGGTATGTATCTGCCCTCATCCGTTAAGATAAAATCACCATTTTCATTCTTTAGATATCCGGTGCCATACAAATCACCAACGCGACCGCCTTCTTCCGCTTGTAAAAATACCGTTTGGTTTTGACTGTCGTAAATTCTAGAGTATGCCAATGTTAATCGGCCTTCTTCTTGTGGCAAGCTTTCTACAGTAGCTCTATTGGTGCTAAAGTTTAAGGTGCTGTTCCATTTAAAATCTTGATTAATAATGGGTGAAATACCCAGTATAATTTCCAGCCCTTTAGAACGAACCTCTCCGCCATTGACGACCTGTTGCGTATACCCAGAGGAGATACCTATGGGCAATGAAATAATTTGGTCTTTGGTCAAAGCGTTGTAATAGGATATATCAAATCTTAGTTGATCGCTAAAGAAACGTAGATCTGCACCAACTTCAAAAGATGAAGTACGCTCTGGCTGTAAATTTGGATTAGCAATGGTATTGGAATTGCTAAATGTTGGTTGACCGTTAAACGGTGTTTGCGCTACAAATGCTCCTGTAGTTTGGTAAGGGTCGGTATCATTCCCTACTTGCGCCCAACTTGCCCTAAGTTTTGCAAATGATATCGCCTGAGGCAACTCTATCGTATTGGATAAAATATAACTACTGGATACCGATGGATAAAAGAAAGAGGTATTGTCTACCGAAAATGGCGTAGCCAATGCACTAGACCAATCATTTCTGCCAGTAATATCTAAAAACAAGTAATCTTTATAACCCAACTTAGCCAATCCATATATACTATTTATTCTTTTATTGGATTCAAATTCAAAAACCTCTATAGGCGAGGCCGCATTGGATAATCTAAAAATACCCGGTTGTGCCAAACTCGTGGTCTGTGATTGCGAGGTAAACGCTTTTTGGTCCAATCTGTTTCCGCCTAATGAAACATCGACTTTTACATCGTTAAACTGATTGGTATAATTTAATAGAAAATCTGTATTTATTTCTCTAAAAAATACATCGTGTTCAGCATAACCACCATTGGCAAAGCGGTTAGAACTATAAGCTCTTCGCAATTGGCGCAATTCACTGGAGTAATCCATACCAGTTCTTATAGACGCTGTTATATGGTCTGTAATGTCATAACTGGCGGATACATTTCCGAAAACCCGATCTCTATTAAAAGAGTTTCTGTTTTCATACAGAATAAAATAAGGATTGTCAAAATAGGTATAGTTAAAAGAATATTGTTGCACGCCTTCCAGTCCGGGTTGCCAATAATTTTTTAGATTATTGATGTTTAGGGAACGCGGCCCCCAAGCCACTAAAGAATAGTTTACATTTTCAGAACCATAACCGTTAGAAGGACGATTATCACTTTTAGAATTCACGTAATTGATAGATGAATTGATGCGAAATTTATCAATCGGTTCAAAATTAAGTCTTGCGCTAATCGTTTGTCGGTCAAGATTAACCCCAGGAATAATGGATTCGCTTCTTAAATCGGTGAAAGAAAGACGATAATTACCTGTGTTAAATCCGTTTGATATAGCAATGTTATTCATCAAGGTAGTACCCGTTTCGTAAAAATCCTTGAGGTTATCTGGGTGAGAGTTGAATGCTGTGGGAGTAATGGCGATACCGCTATAAAGGGCAGTGTCTCCACCACGTACTACCGTTCCGTCTTCTAAGGTAACGGGACTATCATATTGGGGAATTAAATTCCCCACATCTAAACGTGGTCCCCAGCTGTAGGTAATCAGGTCATTGGTTCCACCACCTAATCCGTCTACAAAAGCAAACTCACCGGAGTTGCCTTGTCCGTATTCATTTTGAAAATCGGGCAATTGAAAGGCGGAATCCACAAAGAAACTGGTGTTGTAACTAATACCCAGCCCTTTTGTATTCTTACCGGTTTTAGTTTCAATAATGATAACTCCGTTAGATGCTCTAGTACCATAAAGGGCCGCGGCACTGGGACCTTTTAAAACCGATACTTCGGCAATATCATCTGGGTTTACCTCCATAGCACCGTTTCCAAAATCTATTTCTTGAAAACCGGCAGCCGTTTCATTGGTAAAATTAAAGACCGAATTGTTGTTGATCGGAACACCGTCTACCACGAACAACGGATTGTTATTGGAGAAAGAGGCTTCTCCACGGATGGTAATTTTAGAGGAAGACCCTACGCCTGTAGCCCCTTGGTTTATGGTAACACCCGCGAGCTTACCCGATAAGTTATCAAGGAAATTGACCGATTTTACTTCGGTAACTCCCTTAGCATCCAGGCTTTGCACCACATAGCCTAGTTCTTTGGTTTCTCGTTTTAACCCTAATGCGGTCAAAACCACTTCATCCAGTACTTCAGAAGAGTCATTTAGAATGACATTTATTGTGTTTAGATTATTAATTGGAATTACTTGTGTTTTATATCCTAATACAGAAAATTCTAATGTACCCGAAAGATTAGGTACATCAATGGTATAAAAACCATTTTCATTAGTGGTGGATCCTGTCAACCTACCGGATACTATAATATTAACGTAGGGTATGGTATTTCCATCGGTATCGGTAACGGTACCTGTAATTGTTTCTTGAGCATTGACCATATTTATCATAAACAGGGTCAACACTAGTAATAAGTGTTTCATATATAGCTTTAGAATGAGATTTCATTTATCCAACTATTGGATAATGGGGGATTTAGATAAATGAAACTACAGGAGAGCCTTTGTTGAAATTGCCGCTGGCGGTGTAGCGCTGAATAAAGTTATCTAGTGTATAGTATAGGTTCTTAATAAGGTTCAAAATCCTAAGGATTACTAGCAATAACGGTGTTGACAAGCTATAGGAAAAAGATAAAATAGACTTTAAATCGTTTTCAGTGTCAAGGTCTTGTAGTACGGGAAGTTGAACAATGCCTAATGAGTCTTTTTTTAGGAATAGAGAAATTTGTTGGTAAAGATCACATTTTTGCCAAGGTAGGTTTTTAAAACCCTTCCTATCAAAATTACTCCTTTGTAAGCCCAATAAATAAAATCCGCCATCAATTGAAGCACCTATGACCGGTTTTCCCAAAGATAATTGTGTTGCGGTATATTTTAAATGACGTGTTTTTAAATGTGGCGTATCATTCCCAATTGCTATGATATTCTCAAAACCTTTATCAAAAACATTGGCTATGGCATTGGTAAACCGTTCTCCAAAAGTTGTGCCTAGTTGTTCTTTCTCTGTAAAGTGGTAAACGGGTAAACCTGTCCTTTTTGCTTTGAGCAGGGTTGCTTTGGTAAGGTTGTCGAACAGTTTTTCACTACGTATAATAGATTTATTTGCCAATTCTTGTTTAGCGGAATTCGCGAATAATAATATGGCTGTACTGTTCAATGAATTCATTGGGCAGAAATGTTTCTTGTTTTTAAACTTACGTAAAAAATTTTCAATGGTTTATTTATTTTCTACAATTACCGAATTTTATGCATGATTTTAATGACCAATAAGTCAAATTGTCAGTTTAAACTGATCGGTCGGTTTTAGTGTTGTAATCAATATGTTTTCCTTTTCCATTTTTCGTAGTTGGTTGAATAAAAACCGATAAACTGTCGTAGAGTTTCATCAAAAAAGCATCAAAATTCAGCTTACAGACCGTTTAGTCTAAAAAATCCCTTAAAATTTCATTTATTTTAAAAATATTTTAGCATTTATAACTAGCCTTGTGGCACACCTCTTGACCATATGTGTGTAAAAAATATTATTTAAATTTATATCATATGAAATCAAATACAACTACTAAAAGTACTTGGAAGATATATTTATTTTCTGCTTTAATTGCCCTAGCTGTTAGCTATGGAGTAATTGAGTTGACTAAAGAAGAACCTAAGGCGTCTACGGGTGTAACCGTAGTAGAATCTGTGCCAGGAAGTCGTGTTTTGTATACCGCGGATAATGATGGAAACATTAAGCCATTGGATTTTACCGATACTTCAGAAAAAGTATTGGATGCGGTAGTCCATATTAAATCTACACAAAACGGATCTTCCTATAGTAACCAAGGCGCTCGTGAACTTCCCGACCCGTTCAAGGAGTTTTTTGGTGATATGTTCAAAGGTCAAACGCCTGATGGCATGCATTCCAGACCACGCGTTGGTACCGGTTCTGGTGTCATTATCAATGATAAGGGTTATATCGTTACCAATAATCATGTAATTGATAATGCAGATGAAGTTGAGGTTACCTTATATAACAATGAGTCGTATAAAGCAACCGTAATTGGTACGGACCCAACTACAGATTTAGCGCTGTTACAGATAAAGGCGGATAATCTAAAAACCATGGCATTGGTAAACTCTGATGATGTGGAAGTAGGTGAATGGGTTTTAGCTGTTGGTAATCCTCTAGGATTAAATTCAACGGTTACCGCCGGTATTGTTAGTGCCAAGGCCAGAAGTATCCGCATCAACACCGATAAGTTTGCCGTAGAAAGCTTTATACAGACCGATGCGGCCATTAATCCAGGAAACAGTGGCGGTGCATTGGTAAACCTTGATGGAAATTTAGTGGGTATCAACACGGCTATTGCCAGTAGAACAGGAACCTATACCGGTTATGGTTTTGCCGTTCCCAGTAACATTGTAACCAAAGTAGTGGAAGACCTTTTAAAGTATGGCAATGTGCAACGTGGAATGTTAGGGGTAACCATACGTACTATGGATAGTAATTTGGCAAAGGAGAAAGACGTGGACTTTACCAAAGGTGTTTGGGTAGAACAAGTTGGTGAAGATAGTGGTGCAGATTTAGCAGGTATTGAAGCCGGGGACATCATTGTAAGTGTAAATGGTAAGGAAACGGCCACTTCCCCTAGGTTACAGGAAATAATTGCCGGTAAAAGGCCCGGTGATAAAGTAATGGTAACCGTTAACAGAAACGGAAAGGAAAAGGAGTTAGAGGTAGAACTTCATAATTCCCAAGGAGGTACAGATATCATTAAAAAAGAGAAGAAAGAGGTGTTTAACTTACTGGGTGCCGATTTTGAAAACTTAGATAAAGACCTTGCAAAAAAGTTGGATATAGATGGTGGAGTACAGGTTACTAAACTATATCCGGGAAAAATTAAGAAGGAAACACAGATGAGGGAAGGGTTTATTATCACCCACATTGACGGAAAACGTGTTAAGGATATCAACGATATTGCTTCTTTGTTGGAGAATAAAAAAGGCGGAGTAATGCTGGAAGGGGTTTATGAAGACGGTTCTAAATATTATTATGCCTTCGGATTGGATTCATAGTCCGCTATAATGATTAATTTTATGCCAGGTGGTAGTTGTTTCCACTTGGCATTTTTTTTGAAATTAATTCTATATAGATGCAAATACGTTCAAAATCCATAGGGTTGGTATTATCAGGCGGTGGTGTGCGCGGTATGGCACATATAGGTGTAATTAAAGCAATGCAAGAGTTTGGCCTTGAAGCAACGGTAGTTGCCGGTAGTAGTGTTGGGGCTTTGGTAGGTGCCTTGTATGCGGCGGATAAGTCTGTAGTAGATATGCTACGATTCTTTAAGGAAACACCATTGTTCAAGTATAATTATTTTGCCGTAGCCAAACCCGGACTTTTAAATACCGAACGGTTTATAGATGCATTTCTCCAATATTTTCCGGAAGATAGTTTTGAAGCCCTTAAAAAAGAATTATTCGTTGTTGCCACTAATCTGGAACAGGGAGAAGAAGTGTTCATAAATGAAGGAGCGTTAATTCGTGCCCTATTGGCATCTGCCGCCTTACCGCCAGTTTTTAGTCCCATAGAATATAATGGCGCCCTACATGCTGATGGGGGTATAATGAATAATTTCCCGGCAGAGCCGGTGGTAAAAAGAGTAGATTATGTTATAGGCAGCAATGTATCTCTAGTAGCTAAACTGGATAAGAAACATTTGAATAATTCATTTCAATTGACGGGTAGGGTTACCGGATTAATGATCTATGCCATAAATAGGGAAAAAATAAACAATTGCAATCTGGTCATTGAGCCTCCAGAATTGGAACATATTGGCATTCTTGATCGTAGGGGTATTGAAAAAGCATATGCCGTAGGCTATGAGACGGCGGTGCGCAAATTGAGTACAGTTTTAACGGATTAATTCAGCATAGTACTTAATAATAACGTTCCAACGACCCATAGTACCAAAGAAATTACTCCACCGATTACCAAAAAGTGTTTAAATTTATAGATACCCATACTATAAATCAAAGCATTGGTTTGATATCCTAAAGGAGTAAAAAAACTAAAATTAGCGGCGAACATGACACAAAGTATAAAAGGCTTTGGGTCTAGGCCCAACCCACTAGCAATTGAAATTCCAATAGGTGCCATTATAATTGCCGTGGCATTATTGGATACTACACTACTTAATATCATAGTGGTCAAAAACAATAACCCAATTATAAATATTGGTTGCTGACCAGCCATTAAGACCAATAGTTCTTCGGTAATCCATAGGTCAGCTTTTGCATTGCTCATGGCAATACCTAAGGGTATCATACCGGCCAACAGGAAAATAATTTGCCAATTTATTTTTTGATAAATTCGGTTCAGTTCCACGCATTTAAAGAGTAGCATGGCCAACGTTCCGGTTATAACACTGGTCATTACCTCAAAAACTCCTGTTGCTGCCATAGCTATGGTTACAATGAGAATTAAAATGGATAAATTTCTTTTGAACGGAGTAGCAGGAGTACGGCCTTCGTATTGGTTCAGTACCGCTAAATTATTACTGTTTTCAAAATTGGAAACATATTCAGGCTTTGTTTGTATCAGTAACCGATCACCTATATTCAGTTTAGTGAACTCATGATTGCTTTGGTGCAATCTGTTTTTAAGAATACGTAATTTTTTACGCTTATTGACTGCAAGTGGCAAAGCCCTTGGGATCAACATGGTTTTTAGTTCCGTTAAATTGCGACCAATAAACCGGGACCCTGGTAATAGCAATAATTCTAATAGTAAATTTTCATCCTTATTTTCAGATTCGTCTTTTTGTTTTTTATCGGAATCTGCTACTTTTTTAATTTGTGTGTTTTTGGTGGATTTGAAATGATCTTTATCCTCTTCCTCCACTTCAAAATAACCTTCGCCGCGCATTTTTTGCAAATTTTCCAAACTGCAATGTAATAGAATGACGTCTTTAGGTTGAATGACCAAATCATGATTCAATAGATTTTGGTCGTAGCCATAGCGTGATAACCGGAGTACCGTGATATCTGCCTCTTTATATAAAAAGCTTTCTCCTATATGTTGGCCAACTAACGGAGAATTTTGCTCAACCGTTAGGGTTAGTAAATAACGATCAAGATCATAGTTATCTGAAAGCTCACCGGTATCTTTTGGTAGAAACCGATAGAAAAGAGCTATAATGACTATGGATAGACCCAAGAAGGTAACCCCCATTAATGAAAACTCGAAAAAACCCAGTTTTTCTCCAGTATATCTCGCAGCAATATTATTGACCAATAAATTGGTTGAGGTGCCCATAAGGGTACAGCTTCCTCCTAGAATACTGGCAAATGATATAGGCAATAATAATTTGCCCGGAGGCAGTTGGTATTTTTCCCGTAGTTCTGCTACGATCTTTATAAAAACGATGACTACAGCGGTAGAACTTACAAATGCCGAGATGCTACCCGCTATAAGCATGATAGCCACAGAAGCTAATACTACGGGCCAATTCTTTAATATTTTTAATCCCTTGGCTAAGTAAGATATGGCACCATTCTCTTCTAGTCCGATCGCTAAGATCATTAGACATAAAATGGTAATTACGGCCTTATTAGAAAAACCGCTAACAGCCTCTTCTGGAGTAACCAATCCTGTTAATAGCAATGCGGCTATTATGCAGAAGGCAATTTTATCCATTGGAAAAACTTCAAAAGCAAACAGTACAATGACCGCAGCGATGATGATAAACACACCAATGATTTCTATGGACATACCAAAATGGAATTGAAAATACTATCAAAGATATTTCAACGCCCCATGAAGGGTGACTCAATCAAATTAAATATTGACTTTGATCGGGTTAATAAAGTATAAAGAAAAACGTCATTACGAACGCAGTGAAGTAATCTGCTGAATAGTTACTACTATCTTTCAGATTACTTGTGTCTCGCAATAACGTTTTAATGTAAGTTTTATGTCTTTTAAGTATTCCCTTTAGAAATTAAAAGACTTAAACGTCATCATAATCTACTTTTATCGTAGGTGTAGTGGCATGCGCTTGGCAGGTAAGGATAAATCCGTCCGCAATTTCTTGGTCGGTCAAAATTTGGTTCATGACCATTTCGGCCTTTCCTTCGGTTACTTTGGCAATACAGCTACTACAAACTCCGCCTTGACAGGAATATGGAGCATCAATATTCTCTTTTAGAACAGCATCAAGAATTAAGGTTTTCTTATCCATAGTAAACTCAAATTCTTCATCATCAACAAGTACGGTAACCGCAGTTTGACCATCAGCCTGTATGGGTAATTCCTCTTTTATTTCCGTTGGTGTAAAAAGTTCAAAATGAATTTTATCTTTATCCACTTCGTTTTCTATCAAAGTGTCCTGTACTAAACGAATCATTTCTTCTGGTCCGCATAAATAATATCCATCAAAATCAACATCTTTATGCTTATTCAACAAGGCATAATTTACCGTTGAGGTATCTATTCTACCGAATAAAGCCTTGTCTTCCCTGGTTTGACTATTGGTGAAGTAAACAAAAAACCGATTGGAATATTCTAGCTCTAATTTTACTAAATCGGTATAGAACATAGTCTCTTCGTAAGATTTGTTACCGTAAACCAATACAAATTTGTTCTTAGGGTTACTATCTAAAACAGACTTTACAATGCTCATAATAGGGGTAATACCGCTACCTGCAGCAAAAGCGGCAATATTCTGTACTTCTTTAGAAGAATTGAAAACAAAACGACCTTCTGGCTCCATTACCTCTAAAACATCACCTACTTTTAATTGAGTATTAGCATAATTGGAAAACCCGCCATTATCTACTTTTTTGATGCCAATTGTGATGCCATCTTTTTCAGGAGATGAACTAATGGAGTATGCTCTTCTAAGTTCTTTTCCCTTAATTTCTTTTTTAATGGTGATATACTGACCCGCCGTAAAGGTGAAAGTCTGTGCCAATTCTTTTGGAATTGAAAACGTAACGGCAACAGAGGTTGGCGTTAATTTCTTGATATGTTTTACCGTTAATGGGTGAAATTGCGACATATGTTCATTTTCTTTAAATCGATTTACAAAATTAAGCATGCTTTTGCGATATCATATGACATTTGTCAAAAAAGTCTAACGTTCAATGGCTTTTACAGCGATTATTTATGGTTTAATGCAAAAAAATTGTGTTGAGTTTACAGATGTCAATAGGTAAGCTAGGATTTGGTATGGTTATGCTTTAATTAAAAGTAAAAATATGCAGTTTCTTTCTGGGAAGGGGCAAATGAAAACACTAATCATTAATTTTCGTTCATTTATAGTTAATATCATCAATGGTAATTGATAGATTCTCAAAATAGTTTGTAACATTTTATAGGCTTTTATTACTTATATCATGTACCATTAAAACCAACCCTATGTTCAAACGCTTTTCTTCTTTACAATGGAAATCCTTTTTTAGGTCTTCCAACCTTGGTAAGAGTCTAGGTATTAAAATCTTAATGGGTTTTTTTGGGGTCTATATGCTTTTATCACTTGCAGGTACGGGTGCGGGCTTGTATTTCATTCTTAAGAAAATCTTTCCGGATCAAAGTCCCATGTGGAGTATTAGCCAATATTTTGTGTATTGGATATTGATTGAATTGTTCCTAAGGTATTTTATGCAAAAATTACCCGTAATGGACATTAAACCATTTTTGACCACTCCGGTAAAGAAAAGTACAATTGCACATTACATTTTGGGCAGGTCCTCAGCATCTATCTATAATTTATTAACGCTTTTCGTTATTGTACCCTTTGCAATTGTATTGTTGTTTCATAGCTACCCAGTGCTTAATGTGCTATTATGGGTACTATCGGTAATGGCCTTGGTATTAAGCATTAATTATTTAAATCTTCTTATTAATAAAAATGAGAAAGTTCTTATTGCAATAGCCTGTATTCTTGTTGTGGGCTATGGTTTGGATTATTTTGGAGTTTTCTCTGTTAAAACATTCTTTGCCCCTGTTTTTCATGCGTTGTATGCATATCCTATTACGGTGGTCGTACCTATAGCTGTGGCAGTATTGATATACGTTATTAATTTCAGATACTTACGCAATAAAATTTATTTGGATGCCACCTTAAAGCCTAAGTCCGTAGCCGCTAATACGTCAGATATGTCCTGGACAAGAAGATTTGGTGACATGGGTTCTTTTCTTCAATTAGACCTAAAAATGATCTGGCGAAACAAACGAACCAAGTCCCAGGTATATATTTCTTTACTTTTTGTCTTTTACGGCTTGGTATTCTATACCCAGGACATATATAGCAACATGATGCCGATGAAAGCTTTTGTGGGCATATTTATGACGGGTATTTTCTTAAGCAATTTTGGACAGTTTATTCCTGCGTGGGACAGTAGCTATTATAGTATGATGATGTCTCAGAACATTCCTATGCGGAAGTATTTGGATTCAAAAGCTTCATTGATAACCGTAAGTGTAGTAGCCATGTTTTTCTTGACTATCCCTTATGTTTACTTTGGTTGGGATGCGCTAGCCATAAATTTTGGTTGCGCCCTATATAACTTGGGAGTAAATATACCGGTCATTTTATATTTTGGTTCCTTTAATAAGAAAAGGATAGAACTAGATCAAAGTCCGTTTGGTAATATGCAAGGTACCAGTGCCACGCAATTTCTTATAATGTTACCCGTATTGGTAGCGCCCATCATTATATTTTCTATCTTTTATTTCATTTTTAATTTACAGGTAGCGGTAGTTGTATTATCGGTATTGGGTGTTATCGGTTTTTCTATGAAAAATTATTTGTTGAATAAGATTACGGAGCAATACAAGAGAAAAAAATATGGAATGATTGCTGGTTTTAAGGAGAAAGCTAGTTAAGCTTTACCCAATTATCGCATAACAACCATCCAAATAAAATAGAAAGACAAGTTTATGATTACAATAGAAAATTTATCAAAAAAATACGGGGCTCAACAAGTATTGAATATTAATTCCTTACATATTCCAACAGGACAAAGTTTTGGACTGGTAGGTAATAATGGTGCCGGTAAAACAACACTCTTTAGTTTGCTATTGGATTTAATACAACCAACAACAGGTCATATCATAAATAATGATGTTCAAGTAAATACTAGCGAAAACTGGAAGCCTTTTACTTCCTCTTTCATTGATGAAACATTTTTAATTGGTTACTTAACGCCTGAAGAATATTTTTACTTCATTGGTGATCTTCGTGGGCAGAACAAAGCAGATGTTGATGCACTATTGGCGCAGTATCAAGATTTCTTTCACGGTGAAATATTGGGGCAGAAGAAGTATTTGAGAGATTTATCTAAAGGAAACCAAAAAAAGGCAGGTATTGTGGCTTCTTTTATTGGTAACCCCAAAGTGGTGATTTTAGATGAACCATTTGCGAACCTGGACCCTACTACCCAAATACGGCTTAAGCAGATTATTAAAGATTTGGCTGCACAACAAGATGTTACCGTTTTGGTTTCTAGCCACGATCTCATTCATGTGACCGAAGTATGTGAGCGAATTGTGGTATTGAACAAAGGTGAAGTGGTTAAGGATATTGTAACCTCTACCAAAACATTAAAAGAACTAGAAGTATTCTTTGGGTCTGAAAATACTGAGGCGATAATGGAATAACTAAACAAATACTGTTCTAGCTTCAAAATTCACAAACCGACCACTAGGTCGGTTTTTCTTTTCTAAGTTTTAACCCAAGTAAGTTAAAATCCGACAAAGTTGTATTGGATCAGATTATCTGCAGTAAACTCATAAACTCTTGATCATTTTAATATAAAACAAACTATATGGTCGGTAAAAATTTGTTGTAGCAGCTCATAAATGGTAACATGGCTTAAAAATAAATATGCAGTTTACCGATTAACGGTATAATAATATGATGGTTTTTAAGTTAAACATACATACGTAGATCTTGTATTTTGAACCTAAGAAAAAAATATTTTTTATCCGGTATTTTGGGAGTATTGCTCTTTACTGCATGTTCCACAAAAAAGGATGCTTTTATAAACCGAAATTGGCATGCCTTAAATACCAAGTACAACACCTTGTACAACGGTAATATTGCCTTTGAAGAAGGGAGAAACACCCTTAACGAGGCCTATCAAGACGATTATTATGAACTATTACCTGTAGAGCGTTTAGAAGTAAGCGGAGAGGTTAAACTGGATTCTGAGGATAACAACCCAAATTTCCTAAAAGCAGAGGAAAAAGCTACAAAGGCCATACAACGGCATAGTATGGATATTAAGGATGAAGAAAGAAATCCACAGACAGATGAAGCTTTTCTTCTTTTGGGCAAAGCCCGTTATTTTGATGAACGCTACATACCTGCATTGGAATCTTTTAATTACATCCTAAATAAATATACGGAAAGCGATAAACTGAACGAGGCCAGTATATGGAGAGAGAAAGTAAACATTAGGTTAGAGAATGAAGATTTAGCCATCAAAAACCTTAAGCGCTTAATGAAATTTGAGCAATTAAAGAATCAGGAATATGCAGATGCCCGTGCAATGATGGCCCAAGCTTATATTAACCTCAATGCTCCGGATACCGCAGTTCAAAATCTTAAAATTGCATCGCACTACACCAAAAAAAATCCTGAAAAGGGAAGGTATTATTATATTATAGGGCAGCTATACAATCAGTTAGGATATAAAGACAGTGCCAATTATGCCTTTGACAAGGTCATTGCATTGAACAGGAAATCCCCTAGGGTCTATATGATCAATGCCGAAATAGAAAAATTAAAAAATACTGCAGTAACGTCAGAAAATAGGGAAGAACTATTGGAATTCTTGACCTACATGGAGGAGAATAGGGAGAACCGACCTTTTTTGGATAAGATTTACAGGCAAATAGCAGAATTTCATTTGGCAGAAGCTTCCGATAGTTTGGCCATTTCTTATTTTAATAAATCGCTTCGTGCATCACAGAACAAGCCAAAATTGAATGCATTGAACTATGAAAACCTTGCAGTATACAATTTTGACAAAAGTAGTTATAAGGCGGCCGGTGCTTATTATGATAGTATGCTCACCAATTTGGTAGAGAACACTAAAAAATATCGCGCCGTAAAAAGAAAGCTGGACAATTTGGAAGATGTTATCAAATATGAGGATATCGTTCAATATTCAGATAGTGTGCTTACATTGTACAACATGCCAAAAGAAGAGCAGTTGGCCTATTTTGGAAAATATATAGAGGACTTACAGCAAGCAGAGGAAGCGGCACAGAAAAAAGAAAAGGATAGAATAACGGAAGGCTTTGTAGCCTTCAACAAAAGTAAGGGCGGTAAAGAAAACAAAGGAAAGTTCTACTTTTATAACATTACCAGTTTAGGCTACGGACAAAACGATTTTAAAAACCGTTGGGGCAATAGGGAATTGTCCGATGATTGGCGTTGGTCAGATAAATCCATCAGTAACAGGGAAGACGTGGTTCAACAAGCCATAGGTGCTGATGATAGCACGCCTGTGGTTAGTGAGGACGAGAAATTCTCTTTGGAGTATTATATGGATCAGTTACCCACCAATGTAGCCGTCATAGATAGTCTAAAGGCAGAACGTAATTTTGCCAATTATCAATTGGGTTTAATCTATAAAGAAAAGTTCAACGAAAATCTTTTGGCTGCAGATAAGTTGGAAGATGTATTGGCATCCAATGCCGAAGAACGTTTAATACTGCCGTCAAAATATAATTTGTATAAAATTTATGAGGAAGTCAATAGTCCGCTCAAGGAAAAAATGAAAGCGGATATTATTGCCAATCATAGAGATTCCAGATATGCCGAAATTTTATTAAATCCACAGGCAATACTGGCGGATAACTCTGACAGTCCCGAAAAACGATATGAAACCCTGTTCAAAAAATTTAACGACCAACGGTACCTAGAAGTAATTACAGGTGCAGAGGAAAACATTAATAGATTTACGGGTGACCCCATTGTTCCTAAATTTGAAATGCTTAAAGCAAATGCCGTAGGTAGGTTACAAGGTTTTGAATATTTTAAGGAGGCGTTGAACTATGTGGCCCTGACCTACCCAAATAATCCAGAGGGTAAAAAGGCAGAGCAAATGGTGGCGGAACAACTGCCAAAATTAGAACCTAAAGAATTTTCTCCGGAAACGGATTCTAAGGGTACGTCTAACTGGAAAGTGGTCTTTCCTTTTAAAAGGAGTAACAATGACCAAGCCTTGAAATTAATGGAATTGTTAGAGAAATCCATTGAGGATCTTAGATACAAAAATACCGTATCAAAAGACATTTATAACCTAGAAGATCAATTTGTGGTAGTACATGGTTTTAAATCCAAGGATTTTGCCTTAGGTTATGCGGAGCTTTTAAAAAATAATAAGGATTACCGTGTTGCTAATGAGAATTTCGTAGTTTTATCGGAGAACTATAAGATTATTCAAGTGCATAAAAATATAGTTGACTATAGAAATACGCTTTTAACCCCAAAACCGTGAACAATGTTTTCAGATAGACAAAAACCTAAAAGTATGAATGAGATAGGTGGACAACCTAATAGAATTGAGAAGAACACCAAGATAAAAGGAGACATCATTTCAGAGGCAGATTTTAGAATTGATGGTAAATTGGATGGTAATGTAAAAACATCTGGAAAGGTAGTAATTGGTAAGGATGGTTACATTCACGGTAAAGTGGAATGTGTCAATGCAGATATAGAAGGTAGCTTTAATGGAGAACTTATGGTTTCCGATCTACTTTCCTTAAAAGCATCTGCAGTAATAGAGGGTACCGTTTCCGTAAACAAATTGGCGGTTGAACCTGGAGCTACATTTAATGCATCTTGTTCTATGGGCGGAAAAAAAGGCCAGGGATCATCTAACTTCAAAAATAGCAGTCATGAAGCCGCAAAAGCCTCATGATAATTCCGGACTTTTAAGAACTGCAGCTAGTTTATCAGGTATTGCCATACAAATGGGGGCTACCATTTATTTAGGTAATTTGTTAGGTGAGTGGCTAGATGTAAAGTTTAATAAAACCTATTTAGAGGATACCATTACATTACTTGCCGTATTTTTGTCCATATATCTGGTCATAAAAAAGGTAATGTCCTTAAATAAATAGGTCAATTGATAAAAAATATTCTCATAATACTGGTCGTGTTCATTTTTGTGGGCACGACTTCTTATTTTATTCATTTATATACATTGGTAGATGATGGGACTTTTAAGCCTTTACTAAAAAGCGCTTATTTGTTTCATGGATTTTTTTCATTAGGATTGCTCGTCCTTTTTACGATTTTGGCTCAATTCAAAAATTTTTTCGACCAACTAGGTTTCATTTATATGGGATTGCTGGTTTTTAAGATTGTAATTTTTGCCAGCCTTTTTTATCCACAACTTTTAGGGGACAATTTGTTACCCCAATTTTACAGGGCTTCCCTATTAATTCCGGTTATTGTATTTTTGCCGCTTGAGGTGATTTTCATTTCAAAATTGATGAGAAGCAAAAAAGCTTAAATTTTAAAGCTCTAAATTTGCGTAGATTAGGTTAATAATAACTACTTTTGCGCAAAATTTCAAGAGCTTAATTTTTGAAAAAGAGATAATGAAGAAAGTTTCAGAGACATTGAAAACCGCAGTATTACTTTTGACACTATGCTTTTCCTTACAAGGATTCGCCACTTCAGATGAGGGTCAAGACCTGTCCGTAGACACTAAAGATGAGGTAGATGCGTATATTTTGCACCATATTAAGGATGCGCATGATTTTCATTTGTTTTCGTATACCTCTAACGGGGAGCGTAAACATGTAGGATTTCCTTTGCCGGTAATTCTTTGGTCCAGCAATGGGCTTACTACATTTATGTCCACTGCTTTTCACCATGATGATGAGGGCAAGGTTGTCGTTGAACGCAACGGTTCAAAATTTGTTAAGCTTCACGGTAAAATTTATGAACTGGATGCTGGTGCTTCTCAAGTGTCATTTGACGAAACAAACCATGCAACCAATGCGCATAAGGTTTTGGACCTATCCATTACAAAAAGTGTTGTAGGAATATTATTGGTAGGTCTTTTCATGTTGATTGTCTTTAGTTCTTTGGCAAGGCAATATGCCAAAAAGAAAGTTCCAACGGGCTTCGGTAGGGTGTTAGAGCCATTGGTTCTATATGTTAGGGATGAAATAGCTAGACCTAATATTGGAGAAAAGAAATATAGAAAATTTACAGGGTACTTATTAACCGTATTCTTTTTCATCTGGATATTGAATTTGTTGGGACTTACTCCTTTTGGTTTCAACGTAACAGGACAATTAGCGGTAACCGCGGCATTGGCCATTTTTACGTTAATTATATACACGGTAAGCGGTAACAAGGATTATTGGATGCATATGGTGTGGATGCCAGGTGTACCTGTGTTGATCAGACCGGTATTGGCGGTTATTGAATTGGCCGGTGCATTCATCATTAAACCATTTTCATTATTGGTGCGTTTATTCGCCAACATATCTGCAGGGCACATTGTTGTTATGAGTTTGATAGCCATTATGTTTACCTTAAAAAAGAGTTTGGGAGTAGTAGGTGCTACAGGTCTATCTTTGGTTCTGTCGTTCTTTATTACATTGATTGAAGTTTTGGTAGCATTTTTACAAGCTTATATTTTCACTATGTTATCGGCATTATTTATTGGTATGGCCGTTGCGGAACATGATCATGAACATGAGCATGATACCCATGGGCACGAATTGCCAGATGCTGAAGATGTAAGGGGAGATTTTATTTAATGAGAGTTTATTTAATTTAATATATAAATCAGTTTACTATGTACAATTTAATTGGAGCAGGTTTAATCGTAATCGGAGCAGGTATTGGACTTGGTCAAATCGGTGGTAAGGCAATGGAAGGTATTGCACGTCAGCCAGAAGCGACAGGAAAAATTCAAACTGCGATGATTATTATCGCTGCACTTTTGGAAGGTTTGGCATTCGGTGCCTTGTTCTTAGGAAAATAAGAACGTTAAGACCAAAAAACATTATCCTGCAACGGTTGGTTGCAGGTAGTGTTTTTAATTATTGATTTAGTATTATAAAAAACAAAAAGTATGGAAACTTTATTGAACGATTTTTCACCAGGATTATTTATTGTACAGACCCTTCTATTATTAGGTTTGATTTTTTTATTGGTGAAATTTGCATGGAAGCCAATTTTAAACTCTTTAAATGAGAGAGAAGCCGGTATAAACGAAGCATTGGCCGCTGCAGATAAAGCGCGTGCAGATATGCAAAACTTACAGGCAGATAATGATAAGATGTTGAAAGAGGCAAGAGCCGAAAGAGAGGCCATGTTAAAAGAAGCACGTGAGATCAAGGAGAAAATGATCGCGGATTCTAAGGAACAGGCCAAGGCAGAAGGTGATAAAATGTTGAAGCAGGCACAAGTTGCTATTGAGACCGAGAAGAAAGCTGCGGTTGCGGACATTAAAAACCAAGTGGCACAGTTATCCGTTGCCATTGCCGAAAAAGTTTTAAAAGAAGAGTTGTCTAGCAATGATAAGCAATTAAAGTTGGTAGATTCAATGTTGAGCGACATCAAACTTAACTAAGAGAATAGTATGAGCGAGTCAAGAGCTGCATTACGTTACGCAAAGGCAATTTTGGATATGGCCAAGGAAAAAAAAGCCTTGAGTGCCGTTGAAAAAGACATGAGGACAATAGCATCTACAATCTCTGATAGTAAGGAGTTAAGAGATGTTTTGGCTAGTCCGGTGGTTTCCGGTTCATCCAAAAAAAATGCGCTGGCAGAGATTTTTAAAGATAGTCACGCAATTACGGAAGGTACCATTGGTATGTTGGTAGATAACAAACGTGTGGCATTGCTGAACGAAGTTGCATTAAAATACATCATTCTTAACGAGCAATTAAAAGGAAAGGATGTAGCTTATGTGACAACCGCAGTACCTTTAAGTGCTGATATGGAAAAGAAGGTGCTTAAGCAAGTAGCGAACATTACTGGTAACGAAGTAAGCATTGAGAATAAAATTGATGAAAGTATCATTGGCGGTTTCATTTTAAGAGTAGGTGACCTGCAGTATGATGCCAGTATATCAAATAAGCTAAGTAATATTACAAGAGAATTTTCAAATAGTCTATAATAACTATATAAGCCCGTGATTTCATTCATGGCCTAATATCTTATATCTAATTAAAATGGCAGGAGTAAAAGCCGCTGAAGTATCAGCAATTTTAAAGAAACAATTATCAGGATTTGATGCTACCGCTACTTTGGACGAAGTAGGTACTGTGTTGCAGGTAGGTGATGGTATCGCAAGAATCTACGGACTAGCTAATGCCCAGTATGGGGAATTGGTTGAGTTTGAAGGTGGTCTTGAGGGTATCGTTCTTAACCTTGAAGAAGATAATGTTGGTGTGGTTCTTTTAGGACCTTCCAAGTCCGTTGGTGAAGGAGATACGGTAAAACGTACCCAACGTATTGCTTCTGTAAAAGTTGGTGAAGGTATTGTTGGCCGTGTTGTGGATACCTTAGGTAACCCTATTGACGGTAAAGGACCTATAGCTGGCGATACTTACGAAATGCCATTGGAGCGTAAAGCCCCAGGGGTTATCTATAGAGAGCCTGTAACTGAGCCAATGCAATCTGGTATTAAGGCAATTGATGCCATGATTCCAGTAGGTAGAGGACAAAGGGAGTTGGTTATTGGTGACCGTCAAACTGGTAAGACTACAGTTTGTATCGATACCATTCTAAACCAAAAAGAATTTTACGATGCCGGTGAGCCTGTTTACTGTATCTATGTTGCCATAGGTCAGAAAGCATCTACCGTTGCCGGTATTGCTCAAGTATTGGAAGATAAAGGCGCAATGGCGTATACGACTATTGTTGCTGCAAATGCATCTGATCCTGCACCAATGCAAGTATATGCACCGTTTACAGGAGCTTCTATTGGTGAGTATTTCCGTGATACTGGTCGTCCTGCATTAATTATATATGATGATTTATCTAAACAAGCGGTTGCGTATCGTGAGGTGTCTCTTTTGTTAAGAAGACCACCGGGACGTGAGGCTTACCCAGGTGACGTTTTCTACCTACACTCTAGATTATTGGAGCGTGCGGCTAAGGTTATCAATGATGATGATATTGCAAAGGAAATGAACGATTTGCCAGAGGTATTGAAGCCAATGGTAAAAGGTGGTGGTTCTTTAACGGCTTTGCCAATTATTGAAACACAAGCGGGTGACGTTTCTGCTTATATCCCAACCAACGTAATTTCTATTACTGACGGACAGATATTCTTGGAGCAGGATTTATTCAACCAAGGTGTAAGACCGGCAATTAACGTGGGTATTTCTGTATCTCGTGTGGGTGGTAACGCTCAGATTAAATCAATGAAGAAAGTTGCGGGTACATTGAAGTTGGATCAAGCACAATTCCGTGAATTGGAAGCATTTGCCAAATTCGGTTCCGATCTAGATGCAGCAACATTGAACGTTATTGAAAAAGGACGTAGAAACGTTGAAATTTTAAAGCAGGCACAGAACGATCCGTTTACAGTTGAAGATCAGGTAGCTATTATCTATGCTGGTTCTAAAAACTTGTTAAGAGATGTTCCTGTTGAGAAGGTAAAGGAATTTGAACGTGATTACTTAGAGTTTTTGAACGCTAAGCACAGAGATGTTTTGGATACATTGAAGTCAGGTAAACTAACCGATGAGGTTACGGATACATTAACTTCTGTTTGTAAAGAGCTTTCTGCGAAATATAAGAACTAAAAAAGTACGGAGTACTGAGTAATAAGTACAATGTGTTGAAGAAACTTAATACTTTGTACTTATTACTAAATACTGAATAAAATGGCAAATTTAAAGGAAATACGAAATAGGATTTCATCGGTTTCTTCAACGATGCAGATTACAAGTGCCATGAAAATGGTTTCTGCTGCAAAATTGAAAAAGGCGCAAGATGCCATTACGGCAATGAGGCCCTATGCAGATAAACTAACTGAGTTATTGCAAAATCTTAGTGCTAGTTTAGAAGGGGATTCTGGTAGTGTTTATGCAGACAATCGTTTAGTAAAGAAGGTATTGGTGGTTTCCATTACATCTAATAGAGGACTTTGTGGAGCATTCAATACCAATATTCTTAAACAATCTGTTCATCTTGCCGAAAATGTACATCAAGGAAAAGAAGTAGACTTTGTTGCAGTAGGTAAGAAAGCAAATGACTTTTTAGGTAAGCGGTATAATGTAATTGCAAATTACAGTGAAGTTTATGATGATTTGAACTTTGACAATGTTGCCCAAATTGCAGAACATTTAATGGACCTCTTTACCAAAGGGTCTTATGATCGTATTGAAATTGTATATAACAAATTCAAAAATGCGGCTACCCAAATTATAATGACGGAGCAGTTTTTACCCATTGTTCCTTTGGCTGTAGAAGGCAATGTTAGTGCAGATTACACTTTTGAACCTTCTAAAGTTGAAATCATTGAACAATTGATACCTAAATCATTAAAGACACAATTGTATAAAGGAATCAGAGACTCTTTTGCAAGTGAGCATGGTGCGCGTATGACAGCAATGCATAAAGCGACCGATAATGCTACCGAGTTACGTGATCAATTAAAATTGACCTATAACAAGGCAAGGCAAGCGGCAATTACGAACGAGATTTTAGAAATCGTTGGTGGTGCAGAAGCATTGAATAATTAATGCCACTTGATAATTAATGACGAACTTATTTAAAGTCATTTTAAACTTAAAAATATTATAAGTTGAAAACCCCACCTTAACGTGGGGTTTTTACTTTTATAGCGATTAGATTCCTTTTTTTATCCGACTTTTGTTTTGACCATGAAATCCAAAAAAACCGCCTTACTTTTTATTTTCATTACCATTTTAGTTGATGTCATTGGTATAGGCATTATTCTTCCTATAATTCCTGATTTGATTATGGAGTTAACGGGCGAAGGTAATCACATGGCAATCATCTATGGAATGTGGTTGACGACCGCTTTTGCCGGTATGCAGTTTTTGTTTTCACCTGTATTAGGCGAAATATCCGATAAATATGGTAGAAGACCCATATTACTTATAGCACTTTTAGGCTTAAGTGTAGATTACTTAATACACGCTTGGGCACCTACAATTACCTGGTTGTTTCTAGGGCGATTTTTAGCAGGAATAACAGGTGCTAGTTTTACCGTTGCCTCTGCTTATATAGCCGACGTAAGTACCAAAGAAAACAAAGCAAAGAATTTTGGATTAATTGGAGCTGCTTTCGGAATAGGGTTTATAATTGGACCTGGTATTGGCGGTTTTTTCGGTGAGATAGATATTCGTTTACCATTTTATATAGCTGCTGGACTAACCTTCGCCAATTTTCTTTTTGGCTATTTCTTTGTTCCGGAATCATTGACAAAAGAAAATAGAAGGCAAATCAATTTCTCTAAAATGATACCAGGGGTTTCTTTGTTCGCATTGAGAAACTACAAGGGTATCTTGCTACTGATATCCGCTTTTTTCTTGGCAAATCTTGCTGGGCAGGCATTGCCATCTACATGGTCGTATTATGGTATTGAGCGTTATGATTGGACTCCAAAGGAAATTGGTCTGTCTCTTATGGTAGTAGGCTTGCTTGTTGCCATAGTACAAGGGTTTTTAGTGGGAAAAATTGTAAAGAAATTTGGAAAACGTAAAGTGATTACATTCGGTTTTTTGTTATGGACGGTTGGTATGTTCTTATTTTCTTTCGCCAAAGAACCTTGGATGCTGTATGCCTTCTTAATTCCCTATGCATTAGGCGGTATTGCAGGTCCTACGGTACAAGGTGTTATTTCTAATCAAGTATCGGAAAAGGAGCAGGGAATTTTACAGGGATCTATTACCGGCTTGGTGAGTATAACCGCAATTGTGGGTCAGTTCATATTTGCACCTGTATTTTATTATTTTATACGTCCTGATGCATCAATCTATTTTCCTGGAGCACCTTATGCTCTCGCGGCAGTATTTCTCTTAGCGGCTTTTATTTTAGCTTCTACAGCCATAAAAAGAATGGATGTGGAACAAGAGTAAAGTAATTACTGTACTAGGCTATTACAAAAATGGCTTTCGTTTTCTATCTTTAAGCTAAATATAAAGGGAATGCGTAAGTTTATTTACCTCGTTATATTGTTAGGTATTTGTGGAACAAGTTGTACATCACACAAGGAAATTCAGAAAGCAACATCATTTAAAATTGGAAATTCTGTTTGTCAAAAATGGATTGGAGGTCGTGAATCTAGTGGTTCTGGTCTAGATATACTATTTTCAACAACTTTATCAGAAGCGTCCACAATAGTATTAAAAGAGGTTTTCTTTAGAAATAAACAAGTGCCTGCGGGATTATTTTATGAAGCGGGTGTTTATTATATAAGAGCTGAAATTCCAAGTACCGCAGCAAACTCTAAGGAGGCAATTAATTTTGAGCTTAAGGCTAGTGAAGCTATAGTTAGCTTTACCGAAAATAATGTGTTAAAATACATTAAAGTAGTGGGTATAAAAGAGAAAGAACCCTTAATTTATAACAGTAGACCCTAAAACTAACTTTGTAACTAGGCTTTAAATGGGTACTTTTATCGCCTTAATGTACAGTGCTTGAATCCACTCAAAAAACTTTTTAAACAAACTGCAATCTATGGCTTGGCAACTGTCTTGCCAAGGATGCTCAATGTTATATTGGTACCTATTTATACAGGGGTAATGCTTCCGGGCTCCTATGGTCAAGTGGTGGTGATATATGCTTATTTTGCTATTTTCAATATCTTTCTGGCTTATGGCATGGAAACCGCTTTTTTTAGGTTTTATAAAGATTCAGAAAATAAGAAAAAGGTAGTTTCTACGTCTTTGTTGTCCATATTAGGGTCTACAATGATATTTATGATCATTGGATTTTTATTTAAGACCCCATTATCCCAATTTTTGGAAATATCCAATGAATATATTGGATACGTCTTCTGGATTTTAGCCTTGGATGCATTGGTTATTATTCCTTTTGCTTGGTTAAGGGCAAATGAAAGGCCCATGCGCTTTGCCGTTATTAAATTGATTAATGTGGTTTTGAACTTAGGGCTTAACTTTTTCTTCCTGATTTTACTTCCAAAATTGGCGCTGGATAGTGAGGGCTTTTTTGCATCAATTTATAAAGCGGACTATGAGATTTTATATATATTAATTTCTAACCTGGTATCAAGTGCCGTTACCCTCTTGCTAATGTTAAGGGTATATCTTAGAAGACCTTATGTCTTTGACATGGAGATTTGGAAACGAATGATAAAGTATGCCATGCCTGTTATGGTAGCGGGTATCGCTTTTACTGTCAATGAAGTATTGGATAAAATATTACTAGAGAAAATTTTACCTGTTGAAATTGCTAGTAATGAAGTTGGTAAGTATGGAGCCTGTGTTAAGTTGGCCGTGTTCATGACATTGTTTATTACTGCATTTAGAATGGGTATAGAGCCTTTCTTTTTTAGCCATTCAGATACTAAACATCCGCAGAAGGCCTATGCACAAATAACAAACTATTTTGTGGTACTGGGGAGTATTATTCTACTTGCCGTAATAGTTTTTTCCGATGTACTCAAAGTGCTTTTTGTACGTAATGAAGCCTATTGGGAAGCCATGTCCGTAGTGCCAATTATTTTATTGGCTGCTTTCTTTTTAGGTATTTACCATAATCTATCCGTTTGGTACAAAGTTACGGACCGCACTAAATTTGGTGCCTATATATCTATGATTGGCGCCGTACTTACCATCATTATCAACATAGTGTTCATTCCTTATTTTGGCTATATGGCCTCTGCAGTGGCTACTTTATTGGCCTATGGTAGTATGATGATGTTGTCTTTCTATTTTGGACGTATGTATTATCCAATTCCTTATAACTTTAGAAAAATTATCTTTTATTTAGCAGTATCCGTCTTGTTTTCTATTCTTTCATTTTACATTTTTGATAGAAATCTATTTGTTGGTATTCCTCTATTAATTTTATTTCTTGGATTGGTATACAAGCTAGAGTTTGAGAATCTTAAAAAACTATATTTAAATAGATGAACATAAAAATTATAAACAAGTCTTCCCATAACTTACCACACTACGAAACAAGTGCTTCTGCGGGAATGGACTTAAGGGCTAATCTTACCGAATCAATTACATTACAGCCATTGGGCAGAGCTATTATACCAACCGGTCTTTATATGGAATTACCGGTGGGTATTGAAGCACAAGTGCGGCCACGTAGTGGTTTGGCTGCGAAAAAAGGAGTAACCGTTCTAAATGCTCCTGGCACGATTGATGCTGATTATAGGGGAGAAATAGGCGTTATTCTTGTTAACCTATCCAATGAGCCCTTTACCATAGAAAATGGGGAACGTATAGCCCAAATGGTCATTGCCATACATGAGCGTGCAGAATGGCTAGAAGTAGACACCTTGACTAAAACCGATAGGGGTTCTGGCGGTTTTGGGAGTACGGGCATCAAATAATTACAAGTATAAATAATGAAAACGTGGGTCTTTTTTATAATAGTCATTAGTTGTGGTTTTGCCACCTTAAATGGCTATGCTCAGGAAGACCAGCAAATTGTGGTAGAAGAAAGTGCGGAGGTGTTCTTAGATGAATATTCAGACTCTTTTCAGGAAAACTTTTTTGAGGGTTTAAAACAAAAAGGTATTCGAAATTATGATCGAGCAATTACCTATTTTTTAGAATGCAAGCGCATGCAGCCCAATAACACCGTGGTTTCGTATGAATTGGCTAAATTTCACCTCTATGAAAATCAATACTTGCTTGCTCAAGAATATGCTATTGAAGCTTTAAAGGGGGAGCCTGAAAATTACTGGTATGCAAATACCTTGGTAGATGTATTGGAAACGACCAAATCGCCCTTAAATTCTATTAAAAAGGATATTCCTTGGAACGATCTTTTGCTTAGAAAGAATATTGCGGAAATTTATTTTAAAAGAGCAGCATACCAAACAGCTTTGGACGTCTTACATAAGCTAAAAGAGCCCAAACAATATGCGTATTTACAAAATAGAATTTTGGATTCTATTGCAAAATATGATACTGATAAGAAAGTTGTAAAAGTTGCGGAAACCAATAGACCCAACGAGGATTTAAATTCTGTTGAGGGGTTTAAGGATAATTTAAAAAATATGCTTCAAGGAGCATCAAACGGAGAGGATTTATACCGTATGTCCATAGATGCAATGGACAGCTATCCTACCCAGCCTTATTTTTATTATGCCAATGGCACCGCACTTAATCGTTTGCAACGATATAATGAAGCTATTGAACAGTTAGAAACAGCCTTGGATTTTTTGATAGATGATAGTTCCTTACAACAACAAATTTATACGCAATTGGTAGTTGCCTATAAAGCCCTGGAGAATACGACCAAAGCAAATATGTACCTTAGTAAAATTAAATCCGGTTCTTAAATGACGAACGTATTGAAAATTTTTAAAATTTGGCCATTAAGGTTAATAACTCTCATTCTCCTGGTTACTTCATGTAAAAGCACTAAGGTGATAACCGAGGGTTCGGTTAATGATAAGTTGACCGCTAAATCCGTTATTAAATCGCACTATCTTAATGAAAGTCAGTTCTCGGCTTTACAAGGTAAGATGAAGATTAATTATTCTGATGGGGAATCCTCGCAAAGTGTGTCGGTCAGCTTGAGAATGAAGAAAGACGAGGCTATATGGTTAAGTGCACCTTTGGGCATTGTAAAAGCTTATATTACTCCAGACCGTGTATCGTTTTACAACAAACTAGAAAACGAATATTTTGATGGCGATTTTTCTTATCTAAGTAATTTATTGGGAACTGAGGTAGATTTTTCAATTCTTCAAAATTTATTGATAGGACAGGCAATTATAGATTTGCGCGATGAGAAATATACCATAGATATTGAAGAGGATACTTATAGGCTTACCCCAAAATTACCTGGTGAGCTTTATAAAATATTGTTCAGGATAGAACCAAAGAATTTTAAAATGAATTTGCAGCAATTATCTCAGCCCATAGAGCAACGATTGTTACAAATAACATATCAGAATTATCAGCAAATAGATAATGAAATCTTACCCAATCAAATTTATATTAAAGCGTTGACCAAGGATAGTGAAAATACCATAGAAATGGAGTTCAGAAATATAGAATTGAACGGCGCAGTAAATTTTCCCTATTCCATACCAAAAGGTTTTAAAAAAATAGAACTATAACCCATGTTTAACCTTCTTAAACATCTTATTTTATTTGTAGTATTATTAGCTTCAATGGCTGGTTATGCGCAAACAAGTGAGCAAAAGGCCTTGGAAGAAAAACGGGAACGGTTGCAATCTGAGATTAGGGATATCAACCGCTTGCTTTTTGCAGAGAAAAAGGAGAAAGGCAACGTGCTGGATCAAATGGAAGCCTTGGATAAGAAGATTACCGTTAGACAGCAGCTAATACGTGTAACGAACCAACAATCTAATTTACTGAATAGGCAAATCAACACCAATATTAGGAATATAGGCAAGCTGAAAACCGAGCTCCAAAAGGTTAAGGATGAATATGCCGCAATGATTCAAAAATCCTATCAAAATAAATCCAAACAAAATAGGTTAATGTTCCTGCTGTCATCGGAGAGTTTCTTTCAGGCTTTTAAACGGCTTCAGTATATGAAACAATATACGGATTACAGGAAGGAACAAGGTGCGCAGATTCTTGAAAAGACAGAAGAGCTAGCAAGACTCAATGCCGATTTAAATGAGGAGCGTAAGGTCAAGGAAGTTTTGTTGGCCCAGAATAAAAAGGCCAAAAACCAATTATTTGCAGAAATACAGTCCCAAAAAGCGCTTCTGGGCACCATTAGAAAAAATGAAAGTAAATATGCCAGTGCAATTGAGGCCAAAAAGAAAGAGGCCAGAAAGATAGATAAGCAAATAGAGCTTCTTATACGTAACGCTATTGCCGCATCCAACAAAAAATCTGGAAGTACCGCCAAAAGCAGTAGTAAATTTGTGCTTACACCAGAGGCTGCAATAGTAGCCAATAACTTTTCGGCCAATAAAGGAAAGCTTATATGGCCAGTGGAAAAAGGTATAAAAAGCCAAGGTTTTGGTATTTATAGCGATCCCGTTTATCCGGGAATAAAACACCAAAGTAATGGTGTAATCATTGCCACGGATGAAGGTTCTAAGGCGCGTGCTATTTTTGAAGGAGAGGTTATAGCCATACTGGCAGTACCTGGGGGTAACAAAGGCGTTCAAATAAAACACGGTAATTTTATCAGCACCTATTACAATCTTTCGGACTTAACGGTAAAGAAAGGCGATAAGGTCTCCATAAAGGATGAACTGGGCACGGTTTATACCAACCGGTCTAATGGACAAACGCGACTAAAATTTTATTTATATCAAGATACGTCACGGTTGAACCCGGAAGAGTGGGTCTATCGTTTATAAAACTATGCATATGGAAGAAAAATTTTCAATTACGGACATTAACGGAACATGTACTTTACACAATGGCGTACAGATGCCTTATTTGGGTCTGGGCACCTACCAGGCCGATAATGAGCAGGAAGTAGTGGATGCCGTTAAAGCTGCTTTGGATTTTGGATATCGTCATATTGATACGGCAGCCATTTATAAGAATGAAGAAGGAGTTGGTAAAGGCATACGTGAAAGCAAGGTTGACCGTAGCGAATTGTTTATAGTTAGTAAGGTATGGAATGATGATCAAGGTTATGAAAGTACCATACAGGCATTTGAACGGAGTTTGGAAAGATTGGGCTTGGAGTATTTAGACCTTTATTTAATACATTGGCCAACAAAGGGCAAGTATACTGAAACTTGGAAGGCATTGGAGTATTTGTACGATCAAAAAAGAATTAGGGCCATTGGGGTCAGTAATTTTTTACAGCACCATTTAGAGGATGTCCTTAAAGATTGTAAGGTTGTGCCAATGGTCAATCAAATGGAGTTTCATCCCCATGTGGTTCAACAAGATCTAATAGATTTTTGTAAATCTAATGCTATCCAATATGAGTCATGGTCGCCCTTTATGCAGGGAGAAGTATTTCAACTGGATATTTGCAATGAACTTGCCAAAAAATATAATAAATCCGTAGCTCAGGTAATTCTGCGCTATAATTTACAGAAAGGAATTGTGGCTATTCCAAAATCGGTTCATGCAGAACGTATAAAGTCCAATGCGGATATTTTCAACTTTTCTTTGACCAAAGAGGATATTGCCTATTTGGATAGTTTGGAAAATGGAAAACGTACCGGTCCTGACCCGGATAATTTTGACTTTTAATTTTTGGTGAACAAGGCCTTTAACTCCGTAGCATCATCAGGCTTCATTTTTCCTGCTAGGACCAAACTTAATTGTTTTCTTCTAAGCGCCCCCTCGTAACGTACGTGTTCTAACTCTGTTTCTGGACGTAGTTCCGGTACTTCTGTGGGTTTCCCTGTCTCATCAACCGCAACAAAGGTATAAATGGCCTCGTTGGCCTTTGTTTTTTTGCCGTTATAGCGGTCTTCTATCCAAACATCTATATAGACCTCCATAGAAGTATTATATGCTCTGGAAACGGCTGCTTCGACCGTTACAACACTTCCTAGTGGTATGGCCAAGTTAAAGGCCACATGATTTACTGATGCCGTTACGGTTATTCTACGACTATGTCTTCCTGCAGCAATACTAGCGGCACGGTCCATTCGCGCCAATAATTCGCCTCCAAATAAATTTTGAAGTGCATTGGTTTCGCTAGGAAGTACCATATCGGTCATGGTAGTTCTTGACTCAGCAGGTGTCTTTGATTCCATCAAATGAATTTTTCCGCAAAGATACGGTCATGTAAGATGGTAAGAAAATGTTGATAAGGTTATTTTTTGGAAAGCAACCAGGCATCCTTGGACTGTGCGCGTTTAATTTCCTTTAATGCATTTAGTGCCTCGGTAGCATTGGAAAAGCTCTCATAGGTTACTACGTGTAAACCGTAGGCATTGGTTCCATAGTAGGTACTATTATATCCTTTAGCCTTTAATTCCTTGATTTTTCTATCGGCATTGGCCTTTATTCTAAAAGCACCGGCAATAATATGATGCATTTCCCCATCTTTTTCAGATGGTAATTTTGTACTTGTGGCATCTACGGTTACCGTGGGCAGTTCTAACGGAGATAAATCAAAAAAAGTAGCTTCTTGTATTTGCTTGTCAACATATTCCCTGGCATTTGCCCTTGCAACTTGTTCATTGGTACGTTGCTTTTCAAAAACCTTATAAGCCGTTAAACCGGTAGAAAATGCCAGAAAAAGTACTGCTGCATATTTTAGATAAGGTCTAAAACCTTTGTTCTCTCTTCTTTCAGTGCTGATAACGAGTGGTATACTTTCTTCAAGCTCTTCAACTTCCTCTTTTAAGATTTCTCTGGTAATTGGTAACGAACTAAAATTAGATAACCCAAAAGAAGATGTAAGGTAATTGATTTCAGATGCGGGTTGAAATAATAATGATCCTTCATTATTCTTATTCAGTACACCTATTTTTTTTATCACTAAGGAACCTTCATTTCCTAGGATTCTATTCCAGTTTTTTACGTGCTCTTCAATATAGGTAAGGGCCGTCTCAAAAGAAATTTTATCAGCCTCTGAAATATAAGATGCCAATAATCCGTCATTGGAAGTTAACTGGCCATTGAACGCCAATAACTTGGTAGGTGCATAAAATGTGTTGGTATCCGGATTTATTTTGGCCGAAGTTTTTTGGGTTAAAAACGCACCAAATCCTGGAACAACCACACAGTTGTACCTGTAAAGTAAATCGCTTATATAATGTTCAAGTGCCATACTAGCGCAAATATGAAAAAAAAAGAAGGGCTTAAAAACACCTTGGCTAACTTTTTATTAACATATTTTTTTCTCTAATTTGTGAACAATTGATGAATGCTACACAACACACTGCGGATGAACTCATTGCAATTCTTAGATTGCAGCATGTACCTAATATAGGTGACACCTTAGCTAAAAAATTAATTGCACATTGCGGAAGTCCTTCTGAAGTTTTTAGGGAAAAAAGACAAAATTTGTTGAAAATTGATGGTATAGGAACACATACCACCAAACATTTATTTGATGCTATCCATTTAGAAGCGGCGGAAAACGAATATAAGTACATTGAAAAAAATCATATTTCCTGTACCTATTTTAAGGATGCTTCCTATCCTAATTATTTAAAGCATTGCATTGATGGACCTATTTTACTTTTTCAAAAAGGGAATATTGATTTAGAACGACAACGAATAATCAGTGTCGTTGGTACTCGCAACATTACAAGTTATGGTACCGCTTTTTGTGAACAGTTTATAGCAGACATTGCTCCTTTAAACCCTATAATCATTAGTGGTTTTGCCTATGGGGTGGATATATGTATACAACGGGAAGCTATAAAACATGGTTTGCAGACCATTGGCTGCCTTGCACATGGACTTAATCAGATATACCCTAAGGTGCACGGCAAATATCAAGCAGATGTATTAAAGAATGGAGGGTTTTATACGGAGTTCTGGAGCAGTAGCAGTCCAGAACGTGAAAACTTTTTAAAACGAAACCGAATTATTGCAGGAATTAGTGAGGCAACCGTGGTAGTGGAATCTGCTGAAAAAGGCGGAAGTTTAGTTACCGCGGATATTGCTAACGGGTATAACCGAGATGTTTTTGCTGTACCGGGTAGGACGACAGATAAATATAGCCTAGGCTGCAATAATCTAATTAAGCAGCAAAAAGCACATGTCATGACTTCAGCAGCGGATTTAATCTATTTGTTGAACTGGGAAGTGGAAGAAAAAAAACAATCAACCATTCAAAAACAGCTTTTTGTAGAATTGGATGAAACCGAACAAGATATTTATACCTATCTACAAAATAACGGAAAGCAATTATTGGACAGTATAGCCCTAGATTGTGGTTTACCTATTTTTAAGACTTCGTCTACCTTGTTAAGTATGGAAATGAAAGGAGTAATTAGACCTTTGCCTGGTAAATTGTTTGAAGCTATTTAGATCATTACGGACTATTGGGTTTGTTTACTTAATTGGGGACTATGGTTTTTTTAGAATATTACATAAAAACCCTAGCAATCGGCATTTTACCGACATTTTATGTGAACTTTCCTATATAGTGAAATCTACAAAACCGACTGCTGAGTCGGTTTTGTAGATTTCATTGAAAATATGAACTTTCTTCTAATACCCTAATTTTTTACGAACACGAGCCAAAACTTCATCCGCAACTTTTCCTGCTTTTTCCGCACCCAATGCCAAGGCATCGTCTACTTCATTTAGGTGGTTCATGTAATAATTGAATTTTTCTCGTGGCTCTTCAAACTTGTCCAGAATTACCTCGTACAAGGCTTGTTTTGCATGTCCGTAACCATAATTTCCGGCAAGGTAATTTGCACTCATTTCCTCAATTTGTGGCTGGGACGCCAATATTTTATACAAGGCAAATACATTATCATTTGTTGGGTCCTTTGGGTCTTCCATAGGTGTGCTATCCGTTTGGATGCCCATAATTTGCTTTCTCAATTGTTTATCCGTTTGAAAAAGACTGATCAAATTGCCCTTACTTTTGCTCATTTTAGCACCATCGGTACCTGGTATATACATGGTTTCTTCTTGTACTTTTCCTTCGGGCATTACAAAAGTTTCCCCTAACTGGGCATGAAAACGAGAGGCAACATCACGTGTCATTTCTATATGCTGCATTTGGTCCTTTCCTACAGGCACAATATTTGCATCATACAATAAAATATCTGCGGCCATTAGCATAGGGTAGGTAAAAAGACCTGCATTTACATCATCCAAACGGTCCGCCTTATCCTTAAAAGAGTGGGCCAAGGTTAAACGTTGGTAAGGAAAAAAACAGCTCAAGTACCATGAAAGTTCTGTAGTCTGGGGTACATCGCTCTGTCTATAAAAAACGGTGTTTTCAATATCCAGACCAAAAGCAAGCCAAGTAGCGGCAACGGCATAAGTGTTATGTCGCAATTCTTCACCATTTTTTATTTGCGTTAACGAATGCATATCTGCAATGAACAGAAAAGATTCATTAGATGGATCATTGGCCATTTCTATTGCCGGTTTGATCGCTCCTAGAATATTTCCTAAATGTGGTGTTCCTGTACTTTGTATACCTGTTAAAATTCTTGCCATTATCTTTTAATTGTATTAAGCAAAGGTAAAACAATACAAAAAAACTATCCTAAATAACTACTTTTGATTTATGCTTAAAGTCGTTAGACAAATTGGTCAGACCTTATACCGAATTTGGTTTTATATTCTAGTAGCCATACCCATCATTATATTTTTTCCTGTGTTAGTGATATTTGCCTCTAAAGAAACATGGTATCCCCAATTTTTTTGGCTGGCGAGAAACTTTTGGGCAAAACCTATACTGTACGGTATGTTTTGCTTTCCCAAAGTAAAATACGAACAACGTTTACTTAAAAAGAAGAGCTATATGCTAGTGGCCAACCATACAAGTATGTTAGATATAATGCTCATGTTGGTGGTAAGTAAAAATCCTTTTGTATTTGTTGGTAAAAAGGAATTGGTTAAAATACCACTGTTCGGTTTTTTCTACAAACGTGTGTGTATTATGGTAGACCGAGACAACACCCAAAGTAGGACAGGAGTGTACAGAAGGGCACAAAAAAGGTTACAACATGGGTTGAGTATTTGTATTTTTCCAGAAGGTGGAGTGCCAGAAGAGCACGTAGTTTTGGATAAGTTTAAAGATGGTGCCTTTAAAATGGCCATTGCCCATAAAATACCTGTGGTGCCAATGACGTTTTACGATAATAAAAAACGGTTTTCATTTACTTTTTTTAGTGGTGGGCCGGGAGCATGTAGGGCAAGGGTTCATAAATTTATATACACAAATAATCTACAACCGGCTGACACCGCGGATTTGAGAAACTCCGTTAGAGAGCTAATTTTAGAGGATTTGTTGTCTACTGTTAAAACTTAAAGTTAACTCCGCTATAGACCCCAATTGAATAGGGTCTAAAAGTGCCGTTAATTTCAGAAAACGTGTTTAATTGGTATTTAAAGATGGGTTCAATGTTAAACCTGAACTTTGGTGAGAACCTATAATTAAGACCAAATCCCATATTGGCGCTAAAATTTACATTGTTTATATTGTTGGCTTTTCCAATTTCTGTCGTCAATTCACCTGAGGTCAAGGAAACGGCATTATCAATTAAAAACAAAGAACTAACACCTCCAATAAGATTAATGCCAAATTTTTTGTCCAAAAGGGCATAGTTCATTTCTAACGGTAATTCTAAATAGCCTAATTGTTGGGACATAAAGCCTTCTCTAGCGGCCGTTTTGGCACTCACGTCAAAAGAATTATTGGCAATACTATATTTTTCTGAAGTTACTTTCTTACTGGAAATAGTCAAGGAACCGGAAGTTTCTGCATAATCTATTGTAGAAAGTTGTCCATTGGATGATAAGGAGTTTTGGGACGAAGAAAATGCTACATCTTCCGTATTATATCCATAATCTACTTTGTTTATCCCAGAACGTATGGTTAATTTTTTAGAAACGGCATATGCTACGGATACCCCATAACTTAAGTTAATATTACCGGATTTTGAATTGGGGACAAAAATGGAATTAACGGGAGAGCCTTTACCAAGGGCATTAAAATACACAGGGGCAATACTTGGGCCTGCAGACCACTTACCACTGCTGGTTACTGCTATATCGTTAGTTTCCTGTTCTTTGATTTCCTCGAAAATAGATTTCTTTTCCCCATTGCTTGCTATGCCTTTGTCATTGGAATCTTTAACTTCTTTTCCGTTTACCGCCGGTTTATTGTGGTTTGCAATTGCTTTTTGAGCACTATTTGCCAAACGTGTATTTTGAGATGGTTTTTGCTTGTTAGTTGGATGTTCTTTTTTATCCACATCTTCTTTAGTTTTTGTAAAAGCATATTCTGCCGTCTCCTTTGCTTGCTTACCAAACAATTTAGAATCTGAAGTGTTTTTGTCTGTAGTACGTTTTGTGTTTGGATCGCGCTCTGCTAGTTTAGAATTTTCACTTAAACCACTAACTTTATTGATAGGGTAGGTGTTTTTCTTAACTACCGCCGCTTTCTTGCTAGTTGAACCATCATTACTAGGGTTGTCATCAACGGGTGGTAGTTTAACATCTGTATTTTCTTGAACTATACTTGTTTCTTCAACAGTAGTAGTGTTCTGTTTGCTATCTAAAATTTTTAAAGAATCTTCTTCCTGAACAGTTTTATTGGTATCTACAATGATTTCCTGTACATTTTCTTTTTCAGTAAACGGATTGAATAGGAACAATCCTAATGCTACCGCTGCTGCTATACCTCCAATTTGCCACCATAGGGGTATGGCCCTTTTTTTCCTTCGTTTGTCAAGTGACGCTTCAATGGAACGCCATACCTTACTATCAGGGGCCTCCTTGAAGTCCAAGAATCTTTCTTGGAATAGTTCGTCTAGTTTCTTTTTTTTCATCTTTCAATTAAGATTTCAGTCCATCAATCAATTTTGATTACCATACTTGAGTTGTAATTAACATCAATATGCCTATAATTGATTGAGCGTCTGCTGCTTCTATTTTTTCTTTTAATAATGCGCGAGCCCTTGCAAGATTGGATTTACTTGTTCCTATTGATGTTCCAAGTAGCTCGCTAATTTCTTTGTGGGTATAACCATCCAATACATATAAATTGAACGTAGTTCTATACTTATTAGGTAATTCTTGAATATATCTTAACAATGTTTGAAGAGAAATATCACTATACGCATTATCTATGGTCACCTCTTCCTCTACATTTTCGGTAACAACTTTTAAATATTCCTCTTTTCTGTATTTCTGTAGTACGGTATTTATGGTAATTCTTTTTATCCACCCTTCAAAAGACCCTTTTCCTTTATACTGGCCAATTTTTTCATAAATGGTCATAAAACTATCATGAAGACTGTCTTCCGCTTCTGTCTTTGAATTGGAGTATTTTAGGCAAATACCATATAACGGCATGGCATAGGCCCTATATAAAAGTTCCTGCGCTTTACGATCGTTTTTTTTACAATTTTGAATGAGTTCTTCTAGACTCACAAAAGGATTATTAAATTAGGGTTCGTTTACCGGTACTACTACTTCAAAATATTCCGCTTCGCCTTCGCTGTTGTCTCCTGTATAAAATTTGAATTTATAGGGTTCGTTATAAATCACCTTAAAATTAAATGATGCGGTTTGCTCTATAGCTTCTTGGGTGCAGTCGTCTACATCCAATCTCACTGAACCTATGGCTACAACACTCCTAACGGTCAAAGAGTCTTTGACCACATCAAAACCTTCATAGTTTGTGCAGCCATCTGGCTTTACATAATCTACTTTGATTTCATAGGTTCTATTGAAATCAAAAGATTCCGGTAATTCTGCATCAACAATCTGTAATGCGGTAAAATGAAAGTTTGGCGCATCGTCATCTAATGAACAACCATTGCTTACTAAAGCAAACAAGGCTGCCAATAGTATAAATTTTGTTCTCATCATATAAATGTTTTTTCATAAGATGAAAATTGCTGGCAATGGTTGCGTAGATGCTATTATGATTTTAAAATAAGCGTGTTTTTATGCGTTCAGCGCTTTTATTGCTTCCCTAATTTTACCGTCAAGTTCTTCAAATAGCTCTGGATTGTCAAGCAAAATTCCTTTTACCGCATCACGCCCTTGACCAAGTTTGGTGTCGCCATAACTAAACCATGAACCGCTCTTTTTAACAATTTCATATTCTACCCCAAGGTCTATTACTTCACCAACCTTTGATATTCCTTCGCCATACATAATATCAAATTCTGTGGTACGGAAAGGCGGTGCTACCTTGTTTTTAACAACTTTGACCCTGGTCTTGTTTCCTTGAACGTTGCCATCTGTATCTTTTATTTGCGTAGATCTTCTAATGTCTAAACGAACAGAGGCGTAAAATTTAAGAGCGTTACCACCCGTTGTTGTTTCTGGATTACCGAACATAACACCAATTTTTTCACGTAATTGGTTAATGAATATTACGGTACAGTTTGTTTTGCTTATAGATCCAGTAAGTTTTCTTAATGCTTGTGACATTAAACGTGCATGAAGCCCCATTTTAGAGTCTCCCATTTCACCTTCGATCTCACTTTTTGGAGTCAATGCGGCAACGGAATCCACAACTACGATATCAATAGCTCCGGAACGAATTAAATTGTCCGCAATTTCTAATGCTTGCTCGCCATTATCTGGTTGAGAAATTATTAAGTTATCTATATCTACACCAAGTTTTTGAGCATAGAAACGGTCAAAAGCGTGTTCAGCGTCAATAAATGCCGCAATACCGCCATTTTTTTGAGCTTCAGCAATGGCGTGTAGAGTTAATGTTGTCTTACCAGATGATTCCGGTCCATAAATTTCAATTACACGACCTCTGGGATAACCGCCAACACCTAAGGCAATATCCAATCCTAATGAGCCGGAAGGTATTACTTCCACGTCTGCAACAACACTATCGCCCATTTTCATTACAGCGCCCTTGCCATAGGTCTTATCCATTTTGTCAAGGGTCAACTTTAACGCTTTTAATTTTGCTTCTTTTTCCGAACTCATTTTTTATTTTTTTAGGAAGGCTAATTTACCATTTCTTTTTTGAATTGTATAATTATAAACCTGATTACGCAACCATTTTAATCTTTGGACATCTTATTAAAAATTGAACCTAGTTCAATAAAATATTATCCGTTGTTTTAGTGTCAGCGGACTATTGGTGGCTATTTCCTTTTTTTATGTTCTGAAAGAATGCTATGAAGAAGAAGGAAAAATGGAATAGTCAAAAAGAGCCTAGATGCACCTAGGCTCTTTTTTTATTGTCTGGTTACTAATTGGTTTGCGGGTACAGAGATTTCTTAAGAATGCTTACTTTTGCATCTTACTCTATTTTACTAACTTAAAACTATTGGTATAGCATGCAACTGTACAATACATTAAGTGCAAAAGAAAGAGCCGCTTTAATTAAAGAAGCAGGTAAGGAACGCCTAACCATTTCTTTCTATACCTATGCACATATTGGCAATCCGGAATTATTTAGAAATCACTTATTCATTCATTGGAACGAGTTAGAAGTTCTTGGTAGAATATATGTGGCTCATGAAGGTATTAATGCACAACTGTCCGTACCGGCAGAGAATTTTGAAAAATTCAAACAACATTTAGATAGTATTTCCTTTTTGGAAAACGTACGTCTTAATATTGCCATTGAACAGGACAATCTTTCTTTCCTAAAATTAAAGGTCAAAGTGCGCCATAAAATTGTGGCCGATGGGTTAAATGACCAGACTTTTGACGTTACCAATAAAGGAATTCATGTAGATGCGGAGAAGTTCAACGAACTTATTGAAGATCCGGATACGGTTCTAGTTGATATGCGCAATCATTATGAAAGTGAAATAGGCCATTTTAAAAACGCCATAACGCCAGATGTAGATACGTTTAGGGACTCATTGGACATTATTGAGCGAGATTTGGCGGACCATAAAAAAGATAAAAAATTGGTCATGTACTGTACGGGCGGTATTCGTTGTGAAAAAGCAAGTGCATACTACAAGCATAAAGGTTTTGAGCAGGTCTATCAATTAGAGGGTGGCATCATTGAATATACGAGGCAGGTTGAAAAAAAGAAATTGGAAAATAAATTCAAGGGCAAAAATTTTGTGTTCGACCATAGAAGGGGTGAGCGCATAAGTGATGACATTATTGCCAATTGCCATCAATGTGGTGCGCCATGTGATGACCATGTAAATTGTGCCAATGAAGCTTGCCATTTACTGTTCATACAATGTAAAAGTTGCGCAGAAAAGATGAATAATTGCTGTTCAGATGCCTGTAAGGAAATTCATGAATTACCTTATGAAGAACAAAAAGCCCTTAGAAAAGGAAAGGTAGTCAGTAATAAAATTTTTAAAAAAGGCCGCTCAGAAGTACTGAAGTTTAAAAAATAAATTTTTGTAAACGTAGTAAATCGCAGTAGTTGGGCAGATATTCTATTGTAATGACCGTTTGTTCTTGAACACTTAAATTGTTTTGGAGCCTTTTGTTATGGGGGTATGTACAGAAACCAATAATAGCGGTTAGCATGAACTTAGCTTTTATTTCACATTAAAAAAACTGTATCTTTACCTATAAGTTTTTTATGAACCTTTTTTGGTGGATTTGAAAAAATTCGGCCAAGTCAATATATATAAATATGGGTTGTAGTAGTTGTTCTACCGGTAAGGATGGACAACCAAAGGGATGCAAGAATAACGGTACTTGCGGTACAGATGGTTGCAATAAACTGACAGTTTTTGACTGGCTTTCAAATATGTCGCTCCCCAATGGGGAACGACCATTCGATTTTGTTGAGGTAAGATTTAAGAATAGTAGGAAGGAATTTTTCAGAAATACAGAAAATCTAACCTTATCTATAGGCGATATTGTCGCTACACAGGCTCAATCTGGACATGATATTGGTATGGTTACCTTAACAGGAGAACTGGTAAGGGTGCAGATGAAAAGAAAAAAAGCAACTATGGATGAGGCCAGTTCCTCTAAAATATATCGTAAAGCCACACAAAAGGATATAGATATTTGGCAGAAATGTCGAAACAGGGAAGAGGAAATTAAGAAAAGAGCTCGTGAAATAGCCATTATCCTTAAATTACAAATGAAAATTTCCGATGTGGAATTTCAGGGAGACGGCTCTAAAGCTACCTTTTATTATACTGCAGATGAACGGGTAGATTTTCGGCAGCTTATTAAAGATATGGCCAAAGCGTTCGGTATTCGTATAGAAATGCGCCAAATAGGATACCGTCAGGAAGCACAGCGCCTTGGCGGTATTGGGTCTTGTGGACGGGAACTGTGCTGTTCTACCTGGCTTACGGATTTTAGATCGGTCAGTACTTCAGCAGCGCGGTATCAACAATTATCCTTAAATCCTCAAAAGCTTGCTGGGCAGTGCGGTAAATTAAAATGTTGCCTTAATTATGAGTTGGATGTGTATTTGGATGCCTTAAAGGATTTTCCTTCACAAGACACCAAGTTGTTTACTGAAAAGGGATTGGCTTTTTGTCAGAAAACAGATATTTTCAAAGAAATGCTATGGTTTTCCTATAAAGAGGATCCTGGTAATTGGCATGTGCTTTCCAAAGACCAAGTGAATACTATTTTGGAAAAGAATAAAAAGAAAGAAAAGGTTGCCAGTCTAGAAATGTATGCAATTGATGTCAACCTAGAAGAAAAGGTAGTTTTTGAAAATGTCGTTGGTCAAGATAGTATAACGCGTTTTGACAAGCCTAAAGGAAAAAACAACCGAAATAAGAGCAAAAACAGAAATCGGAACAAAAATAAAAACAGAAACAGAAATCGTAAAAGAAATCAAAAGAATGCGTAATCTATCTTTTTGTATTTTGGCGGTAATGTTTATTTCCTCCTGTAACCATAATATTGTCACGTCAGAATATCAATCTTTAAAAAATGGTATTTGGAACAAGGACAACGTTCTTGATTTCTCTGTTGAAGTTACAGATACGGTACAACCGCACCAGGTATACATCAACGTTCGTAACGATGATAAATATCCCTACAGCAACCTTTTTATAATTGCGGCAATGACAACGCCCCAAGGACAGGTTACACAAGATACTTTAGAATATAATATGGCTTTACCAGACGGAACATGGTTAGGTAAAGGAAGGGGCAGCATCAAGGAAAATAAATTATGGTATAAGGAGGACATCGTTTTTGGATCTTCTGGCGTATATACTATAGAGGTTTCCCATGCCATGCGTAAAAATGGCAGTGTTAATGGTATTATAGGCCTTGAAGGAATAACAGACGTAGGAATAGAAGTAACAAAAAGCAATCCGTAAATTATGGCAAAAGCGGTAAAAAAGAAAGAAAACAACAATAGTTTTACCAAATTCATTCTTTGGTTTTGGATTTTATTTATTTCGGGTTTTGCCTTGGTGGCCCTAATATTTCTTTCTGCCTCATGGGGGTTGTTCGGTGAGCTGCCACCCTATGAATATTTAGAAAACCCGCAGACAAATTTGGCATCGCAGATTATTTCTTCTGATGGTAAATTATTGGGAAAATTTTATTTGGACGATAACCGTACAGATGTAAAATTTGAGGACTTGCCCGATAATTTGGTCAACGCACTTATTGCAACGGAAGATGCCCGTTTTAGAGATCACTCTGGAATAGACGCAAGGGGTACGGTCAGGGCTTTTGCCTATTTAGGTCGTAAAGGTGGCGCAAGTACCATTTCACAGCAATTGGCAAGACAACTTTTTGTAGGTGTCCGCTCCAGAAGTAAGTTCGATGCCATTAAACAAAAGATTAAGGAATGGGTATTGGCGATCAGACTGGAACGTAGTTATACCAAGGAAGAAATCATAAGTATGTATTTTAATATTTATGATTTTGGTAATAATGCAGATGGTATTAGGTCCGCTGCCCGTATCTATTTTGGTAAGGAACCCAAAGATTTGAAAATTGAGGAATCGGCCATGCTGGTGGGGATGTTTAAAAATTCATCGCTTTTTAACCCTATGCGTAGGGAAGAAATGGTAAAAACCAGAAGAGATGTGGTACTTGCCCAAATGGCAAAATATGATTACATCACCCAAGCAGAGAAAGATTCTTTACAGTCCTTGAAAATGGATATTAATTTTAATCCTGAAAACCATAGGGAAGGTTTGGCCACTTACTTTAGAATGTACCTTCAGCGTTTCATGAAAGGATGGATAGATAAGAATCCAAAGCCAACCATTGACGGTGGCCGAGATCGTTATAACCTGTATTTGGACGGACTTAAGATCTATACGACCATAGATTCTAAAATGCAGGCCAATGCAGAAGAAGCGGTAGAGGAGCATATGACGAAACTGCAAGCGGAGTTTTTTCATCAAAATACACCAGATAGAAATAAGACCACACCTTTTTCCGATATAACCCCAGAGGAAACGACCATGATAATGGAACGTGCCATGAGAACATCTGAAAGGTGGCGTATAATGAAAGAAGCAGGGAAATCTGAAAAGGAAATCCGCGAGTCTTTCAACAAGAAAACCGAAATGACGGTTTTTGATTGGAATAGTGAAACAAAGGAAAAGGATACCATTCTTACACCTATGGATTCTATTCGGTATTATAAAACATTTTTAAGAACGGCCATGATGTCCATGGAACCTCAGACAGGGCATGTTAAAGCTTGGGTAGGTGGTATTAATTACAAGCATTTTCAATATGATAACGTTATTCAAGGTGCTAGGCAGGCAGGTTCTACTTTTAAACCTTTTGTATATGCCGCAGCTATAGATCAATTAAGATTATCTCCTTGCGAAACAAGACCAGATACACAGTATTGTATAGAAGCGGGTAAACATGGTAATGTGGAGCCTTGGTGTCCTAGAAATGCAGATTTGAAATATTCTGGTAAAAGTTATACTCTAAAAGCGGCCTTGGCAAATTCCGTTAATACCGTTACGGCACAATTGATTGATGAAGTAGGGCCAAAATCTGTGGTAAGTATGGTCCGCAACCTAGGACTTACAGGCGATATTTTAGAAGTACCGGCTATTGCATTGGGAACTTTAGACGCTAATGTGTATGAAATGGTAGGTGCATATGGGGCTTTTGCCAATCAAGGCGTTTATGTAAAACCGGTAATGGTTACCCGTATAGAAAATAAGGACGGTACCGTTCTATATGAGTATGTACCAGAAACCAAGGATGTATTGAGCAAAGATGTGTCTTATGCTATTTTGGATTTAATGAAAGGGGTAACCCAAGGTGGGTCAGGTACTCGTTTAAGAACAACGGGGGTAAATAAGTGGAGAGGGGAGTATGATGAAATCATTACGGGCTATCCTTATAAATTAACCAATCCTATTGCAGGAAAAACAGGAACTACACAAAATAATAGTGATGGTTGGTTTATGGGCATGGTTCCTAACTTGGTAACAGGCGTTTGGGTCGGTGGTGAGGAAAGATCGGTACATTTCAAAAGTATAACCTATGGACAGGGAGCTGCCATGGCATTACCCATTTGGGGGTTATATATGACCAAGAACTATGCAGACGAGGAATTGGGGATTTCAAAGGAAGATTTTGAGAAGCCTGAAAATATGTCCATTGAGATTGATTGCGAAAAGTTCTCTACCGCCAACAAAGAAGAAGATGATATTGAAGATGATCTAGAAGATTTAGATTTTTAAGAATAGTACTATATGTAATTTAAAAAGGTCTTAGCATGCGCTAAGACCTTTTTTTATTTTATCCCATTTATATTCGGTATTTTAGTAACTAGTTAATTAATGACAAAATGATACGTAAAACTGTAAAAAATGTAAGCGATGCGCTGGCTGGTGTTAAAGATGGAATGACCTTTATGCTTGGCGGATTTGGTCTTTGTGGAATACCCGAAAATGCAATTGCTGAGTTGGTACGACTGGGCGTAAAGGATATTACCTGTATTTCTAATAATGCGGGAGTGGACGATTTTGGTTTGGGATTATTGTTGCATCAACATCAAATTAAAAAGATGATTTCTTCTTATGTTGGGGAAAATGACGAATTTGAACGACAAATGCTTAGCGGAGAGTTAGAAGTTGAGCTAACGCCACAAGGTACCCTAGCAGAGAAATGTAGGGCCGCTCAAGCCGGTATTCCTGCTTTTTTTACACCTGCGGGTTTTGGAACAGAGGTCGCGGAAGGAAAAGAGGTAAGAGAATTTGATGGTAAAATGTATATTCTTGAAAAAGCATTCCAAGCAGATTTTGCTTTTATAAAAGCGTGGAAGGGAGATGTTGCCGGAAATCTAATTTTCAAGGGTACGGCTAGGAATTTTAATCCATGCATGTGTGGTGCAGCAAAAATTACCGTAGTGGAGGTAGAAGAACTGGTTCCTGAAGGAGAATTGGATCCAAACCAAATACATATTCCCGGAATTTTTGTGCAGCGCATTTTCCAAGGAACTAATTATGAAAAAAGAATAGAACAAAGAACAGTACGTCAAAAATAAAACCATGTTAGATAAAAACGGAATTGCAAAAAGAATTGCACAAGAAGTGGAAGATGGGTACTACGTAAACCTTGGTATTGGTATTCCTACCCTAGTGGCAAATTATGTACGTGATGATATAAGTGTGGAATTTCAAAGCGAAAACGGAATTTTGGGTATGGGACCTTTTCCTGTTGAAGGAGAGGAAGATGCCGATTTAATAAACGCCGGCAAGCAAACTATTACGGCATTGCCCGGAGCTTCTTTTTTTGATTCTGCCACCAGTTTTGGTATGATTAGGGGCAAGCATGTAGATTTAACCATTTTAGGGGCCATGGAGGTAGCTCAGAATGGAGATATTGCCAATTGGAAGATTCCCGGAAAAATGGTGAAAGGTATGGGGGGTGCTATGGATTTAGTGGCATCTGCGGAAAATATCATTGTGGCTATGATGCACACCAATAGGGCGGGAGCTTCAAAGTTACTGGAACAATGCACATTACCTTTGACCGGTGTTGGATGTGTTAAGAAAATAGTGACTAATCTTGCAGTGTTAGAAGTTACTAAAGAAGGGTTTTTATTATTGGAACGTGCTCCTGGAGTTAGTGTAGAAGAAATTAAGTCAGCTACGGCAGGTACCCTTATTGTAAATGGAGATGTACCGGAAATGAACATTGCATAGCACAGTATTTTTATCGATGAAATTTGTATTTCATTTTTTTTACCACAATTGAAATGGTCTACACAACAATATTTTTTATTTTACAGGAGTTATATCGTATATTTAAATGGTAAAATAACCTGATAACCTTTTAATACCTAAAACCACATGAACTCCCAAATTAACCACATTGCATCAGAGGGAAAAGTACAAGTTTATCGTAACGATTTTATCAGCGGTTTCTTGAGACTTACCAAAAAGTTATTTATGATATAAATTACTTTGAACGAAACGTAAAGAGCGACTTATATAAGTCGCTCTTTTTTTTGCCTTTTTTTGAGCTTTTAAGTGTAATAAGAATGGCCACTCTTTTTATTCGTTGTGAGGTGAAATTGAGTTGGCAAACTAAATCCTAAGATTTCACAACAAGTTTTTAGCAATTGACCACATAAATTAAATTGTAAGAAAAAGACTACATATATTTGAAGTGTAATTTAGAGTGTATCCCAAATCGCCCTGTAAACTTAACCTTATATGAAGTCTTTATTAAATTGCTTGGTTCTATTGCTATTACTTACTTCTTGTTCCAAAATAGAAGAGAACAATGACCCCATAATTGGTATTTGGAAACATACGGTTAAAACAGCTACCAACACCAATAAAATGGTGATAGATAATGAAGAATACATTTTTAATGATGTCTACTTAGGTAGGTTTCATGGCTATAAAGATGGCCAAATAGTTTTTCTGACTGATTTTAGATGGACTTATGAAAATGGCCATTATACGGTTAGCTATCCTGGAACTGATTTCCCAAATGATATTTTGGAAATGAAGGAGACACCAGACGGTATTATGCTTATACGGTCTCAGGGCAGTATTTTCGCCGTTAAAACCAATTAAAAATATCATATAACTGTAGAATAGATCTTATCTGTTCAATGCCCATCTAAACTATAGTTTATATTTCCCCCGATTAGGAGCAAAGTAATTTGCTCCTTTTTTTATTTTAGTGGTATGGAACTCACATATACCAAATGTTCTCTTGACGATGTAGAACAATTAAGATTGATTTCTGAGCAGACCTTTGTCAATGCTTTTGAAAAAGATAACGACCCAACCGATTTTAAAGATTATATAGAAAAAGCTTTTGCCCTCAAAAAAATCAAGTCAGAACTCTTAAACCCTTATAGTGATTTCTACTTTGTATATAGAAATGATGAATTGGTGGGCTATTTTAAGCTCAACGTGCTTTCGGCGCAATCAGACGTAAAACGAGATGATAGCATAGAGTTGGAACGCATCTATGTTTTAAAGGAATATCAAAATTTAGGTCTAGGCGAACAATTTTTAAATCACATCAAAAAAATAGCTAAAGAAAAAAACAAGAAAATGCTTTGGTTAGGGGTGTGGGAAGAAAATAAACGCGCAATTCAATTTTATCGACGCCATGGATTTCAAAAATTTGATACTCATCCATATTTCATTGGTACTGATGAGCAGACCGATTGGTTAATGCGGTTTGATTTAAGTACCTTGTAACTACAAACTAACTATATGAAATTACACTTTCTCGCTATCATTGCGCTTATCGCTTTTACTGATTTAGATGCACAGGAATATTATTTTCCAGAATTAAACGCCAATTGGGAACAACGCACTCCAAAATCCTTTAAAATAAACGATGCTTCATTACAGGAAGCAATAGCCTTTGCCGAGGCAAATGAATATTCCGGGTCTAGAGATTTACGAATTGCAATTCTAAAGGGTTTTGAAAAAGAACCGTTTCATAAGATTCTTGGACCAACCAAAAAGCGTGGTGGTCCGGCAGGTATGATCCTTAAAAACGGATATATAGTTGCACAGTGGGGCGATACCAAAAGAGTGGATATGACCTTTAGTGTTACAAAAAGTTTCTTAAGCACAATGGCTGGTCTTGCAGAAGATGAAGGTTTAATTACCGACACCAAAGATGTAGTAGGAGATTATATCTGGGATGGTACTTTTGACGGTGCCCATAATGCTAAAATTACTTGGGAACATTTATTACAACAAAACTCCGCCTGGTCTGGAGAATTATGGGGTGGAAAAGATTGGGCGGACAGACCGCCTAGCAAAGGTGGTATTGACGATTGGAAGTTAGCAACACCTAAAGAACCGGGTACCGTTATGGAATATAATGATGTTCGTGTAAATGTTTTGGCATATTCGTTAACCCATGTATGGCGTAAACCCATGCCTTTGGTCTTGAAAGAAAAGATTATGGACAAGATCGGCGCTTCTTCTACATGGCGTTGGTTTGGTTACGATGATGCTTGGACAGTAATTGACGGACTAAAAATGAAATCTGTAACGGGCGGTGGGCATTCCGGTGCTGGAATATTTATTAGTGCTGAAGATATGGCTCGTTTTGGTCTTTTGTTCCTGAATAATGGATCATGGAAAAATGAACGTTTGATTTCTGAGGCATGGATAAAAAAGGCTACCACACCATCAAAACCAAATGTGAACTATGGTTATATGTGGTGGTTGAATAAAAAGGGCGACAGACATTGGGAAGGTCTTTCTGAAAACATTTACTATGCTGCAGGTTTTGGCGGTAATTTTATAGTCGTTGATAAAGAAAATGATGTCGTAGTAGTTACCCGATGGTTAGAACCCAATAAAATTGGTGAGTTTATGGCCAAGGTGAATGCTGCTTTGTAGAAATAGCTTTTAAAGTTGACACAATATTTCCACAGCTTGGGCTAAAGTTTCTTGTTTTTTGGCGAAGCAGAAACGAAGCATATGGTCATTTCTATGGTCAACATTTAACGATGAAATAGGGATTGATGCTATCTTATTTTCTATGATTAAACGTTTACTAATTACTTCATCTACTTCCTTAGTTAGGTTGGTATAATCCAATAATTGAAAATAGGTGCCTTGGGAAGGTTTACACTTAAATTTGGATGATGTTATCCCATCTAGAAAGAAATCACGTTTTTGCTGGTAAAAATCATTCAATTCTAAATAGTGTGATGGAGTTTTCAGATATTTAGCCAAAGCACGTTGTACAGGATGGTCTACGCAAAACACATTGAATTGATGCACCTTTCTAAATTCTGACATCAGTTCAGCTGGGGCTACACAGTATCCTACTTTCCAACCGGTAACATGAAATGTTTTTCCAAAGGATGCGCACACAATACTTCTATTTACCAAATCTGAAAAGCGGGATGCACTTTCATGTTCTTGTCCATCAAAAATAATATGTTCATAAACCTCATCACTTAATAGAATGATGTTGGTAGGTTTTAAAATAGCTTCTAACTGTTCCATATCCCATTTACTGAGAATGGTTCCACTGGGGTTATGCGGTGTGTTGATAATTACCATTTTGGTTTTGTCGGTTAGCTTCTTTTTAAAAGTGGTCCAGTCAATTTTGTAATCAGGAGCGTCTAGTTGAATATAAACCGGAACACCACCATTTAAGATAATAGCGGGCTCATAACAATCGTACGCTGGCTTTATAACAATTACTTCGTCACCTTTGCCTACAAAGGCTGTAATGGCGGTAAAAATAGCTTCAGTGGCACCTACGGTAACGGTTACTTCGTTTTCTGGATGATAGGTATGTTGATGTAACGATGTTATTTTGTGTGAAATGATTTCCCTTAAACCATAATAGCCTTGCATAGGTGCGTATTGGTTATGTCCGTTATTTAACGCTTGGCTTACCAACGAGGTTAATTTTTGATCGGCTTCAAAATTAGGAAAGCCTTGGGATAGGTCTATAGCATTGTTTTTTCTTGCTAGATTACCAATGGTGGTGAATATGGTAGTTTTTACATCTGGCAGTTTAGATGCATCTATAAGTGATTTATAATCCATACTAGTAAATGTATGCATTTTACAGAAAGACATAAAAAAAGCCCAACCATTTGGTTGGGCTTCTCAATTCCACTAAAATGAATTATGCATGTTGCATTTCATGTTTGCCTTCTTTTATTTCTTCAATTAATTTAGAATTAAAAGCAGGTAAATCATCCGGATTTCTACTTGTCACAAATCCTTCGTCAACAACAACTTCTTGGTCTACCCAATCAGCTCCTGCATTGATTACATCATCTTTAATGGAATGAAATGATGTCATCTTTCTTCCTTTTACCACACCTGCACTAATCAGCGTCCAAGGTGCATGGCAAATTGCCGCTACCGGCTTTTTCAATTTAAAAAAGTCGCGTACAAAATCTAATGCCTTTTCCTCTCTTCTCAGTAAATCTGGATTAATTACACCACCTGGTAATACCAAAGCATTATAATCTTCAGCTCTTACCTCATTCAAGGTTTTATCTACAGTATAACTGCTAGACCAATTACCATCTGCCCAAGCTTTTATTTCATCTTTTTCCAAACTTACGATGTCAACGTTAAAGCCTTCTTTCTCCATCGCTTCTTTTGGAGATTTTAATTCACTTTCCTCAAATCCATTAGTAGCTAATATTGCTATCCTTTTCATAATATATAGTTTTTACGATTAATAATTTCTTTGATACTAAGTTACACACCAAAGAAGTCAATGTCCGTTAAAGCCTTATTAATAAAGGGATTTCAAGGGTTAAACATTTATTAAATGATCTTTATAAAATTTATTTTGTGCTTTTTTCAAGGGTATTTAAATGGCTAATTGTTTGTAATAGGCAATCATCCAAATTTTTTTTCACTTCGGTTTCCCAAAATCTAAAAACGGTATAACCTAAACGTTTAAGTTCCTGGTTAACTTCCTCATCACGTTGCATGTTTCGTTCTATTTTAGCTATCCAGAATTCTCGGTTGGTCTTTATCTTGGGTTTTCTTTCTTCCCAATTTTTACCGTGCCAATATTCACCATCAATAAATATTACAGTTTTATATTTGGGTAGGGCAATGTCTGGTTTACCTATTAATTTTTTATAATCAATACGATACCTATAGCCAGCTGCATAGAGGGCTTTTCTAAAGGCTAGTTCCGGCTTGGTGTTTTTGCCACGAATTTTACTCATGATCTTAGAGCGCTGTGGAGTAGTGTAAAAACCTGATTTTTCGTTAAATCTTGGAACTTTGATTCGCTCTTGTTTGTAGTCTTTTGACATAACCTAAAATTAAAAAATCCCGAACCAAACAGGCCGGGATTTATAAAACTTTATGATTAGGAACTAATCCTTTACGTTTGCCATTAAGTATTCACGGTTCATCCTAGCAATGTTCTCCAAAGAAATTCCTTTAGGACATTCTACTTCGCATGCACCGGTATTGGTACAGTTACCAAAACCTTCCAAATCCATTTGTGCTACCATGTTTTTAACGCGGTCTACAGCTTCAACACGACCTTGCGGTAGCAATGCATATTGAGATACTTTTGCACCAACAAATAACATGGCAGAGGCATTTTTACAACTTGCCACACAAGCGCCACAACCAATACAAGTAGCAGCATCCATTGCTTCATCTGCTGCGTGCTTGGAAATAGGAATGGCATTTGCATCTTGCGTATTACCAGAGGTGTTTACGGAAATATATCCACCTGCATGTTGAATACGGTCAAAAGAACTTCTGTCTACAACTAAATCCTTTATCACAGGAAATGCTTTTGCTCTAAACGGTTCAATAGTAATGGTATCGCCATCTTTGAACATACGCATGTGTAATTGACATGTAGTTACACCGCGGTCAGGTCCATGGGCCTCACCATTGATGTACATGGAGCACATACCGCAAATACCTTCGCGACAATCATGGTCAAAGGCAACTGGCTCTTCTCCTTGGTTGATCAATTGCTCGTTCAGCACATCCATCATTTCCAAAAAGGACATATGCTCAGAAATATCCGTTACTTTATAGTCGACCATAGAACCTTTATCTTTTGGTCCTTTTTGTCTCCAGATTTTTAATGTAAGATTCATAATATTTCGTTTTTGGTTGTTCGTTGTTCGTTGTTGGTACATTACCAGCAACTAGCAACCATCAACTACTTATAACTTCTTTGTTTTAATTCAATTTCGTTGAACTCTAATTGCTCTTTATGTAAAACAGCATCACCAGGTTCACCTATATATTCCCAAGCGGAAACAAATGCGAATTCTTCATCGTTACGCTTTGCTTCACCAGCTTGTTCACCGCCAATTTCAACAGATTCTTCCCTAAAGTGACCACCACAAGATTCTTCCCTAACCAAGGCGTCTTTGGCAAATAGTTCACCTAACTCCAAGAAATCTGCTACACGACCGGCTTTTTCCAATTCAGGGTTCATTTCGTTTGCTGAACCAGGTACGTTAACTTCTTTCCAGAAACTTTCTCTTAATTCCTTAATTTCCTTGGCCGCTTCTCTTAAGCCTTCTGCATTACGGGACATACCACATTTTTCCCACATAATTTTACCTAAACGTTTGTGGTAATAGTCTACGGAATGTTTCCCTTTATTGTTAACGAAGAAATCAATTCTGTCTTTAACGGACTTTTCGGCTTCATCAAACTCAGGAGAATCGGTAGGGATTTTACCGGTTCTAATTTCATGCGATAAATAATCACCTATAGTATATGGTAATACAAAATAACCATCTGCCAATCCTTGCATTAACGCAGAGGCTCCAAGTCTGTTTGCACCATGATCACTAAAGTTTGCTTCACCTATACAGTAAAGTCCTTCAACAGTTGTCATTAAATTGTAATCTACCCAAACACCACCCATAGTATAGTGTACCGCTGGGTAAATCATCATTGGTGTTTTGTATGGATCTTGATCAACGATTTTCTCATACATCTGAAATAAGTTACCGTATTTCGCTTTTACGATAGCAGCACCTAATTCATATGTTTTATCGGCAGAAGGATTGTTTATACCGTGAATTTTTGCCTGTTCTATTCCGTATCTCTGTATTGCGGTTGCAAAATCCAAATAAACCGCTTCTCCTGTTGCGTTGACACCGTAACCGGCATCACAACGTTCTTTAGCAGCTCTAGAGGCAACATCACGTGGTACCAGGTTACCAAATGCAGGATATCTTCTCTCTAAGTAATAATCCCTTTCGTCTTCAGACAAATCCGTAGGTTTCTTTTTACCCTCACGAATGGCTTTTACATCTTCTAAGTTCTTTGGCACCCAAATACGCCCATCATTACGTAAAGACTCGGACATCAATGTCAGTTTTGACTGATAATCTCCTGAACGTGGTATACATGTTGGGTGAATCTGTGTGTAACAAGGGTTAGCAAAGAATGCCCCCTTTTTATGTATTTTCCAAGCAGCGGTTGCATTAGATCCCATTGCGTTGGTAGATAGAAAATACACATTACCATAACCACCAGATGCTATAACTACAGCATGTGCAGAATGGCGCTCAATTTCACCGGTAACCAGGTTACGGGCAATAATACCACGGGCTTTACCGTCTACTTTCACCACATCTAACATTTCATGACGGTTGAACGGGGTAATTTTACCACGGGCAATTTGTCTGTTCATTGCAGAATAGGCACCTAATAATAATTGTTGCCCTGTTTGTCCTTTGGCATAAAAGGTTCTGGAAACCAATACACCACCAAAAGAACGGTTATCTAAAAGACCACCATAATCACGTGCAAAAGGAACTCCTTGTGCAACACACTGGTCAATAATATTTGCAGAAACTTCAGCTAATCTATATACGTTTGCTTCTCTGGAACGGTAATCCCCACCTTTTACGGTATCATAAAACAAGCGGTACGTAGAATCACCATCACCTTGGTAATTTTTTGCTGCGTTAATACCACCTTGTGCAGCAATAGAGTGTGCTCTTCTTGGAGAATCTTGGTAGCAAAATGTTTTTACATTATAACCTAGTTCTGCTAAAGTTGCAGAAGCAGAACCACCTGCTAATCCTGTACCAACTACAATAACATCAATATTACGTTTGTTGGCAGGGTTGACCAAATTAATCTTGTTCTTATAATCGGTCCACTTCGTTTTCAACGGACCTTTAGGTACTTTTGAGTCTAATACAGACATAAGTAATAGGTATTAATGATTAAAATGATGAAAAAGTGCAATGAATATAAATCCTAATGGAAGTACTATAGCGTAAGCTTTTCCAAACAATTGTAGTTTTTCTTTTCTCATACTGGTAACACCCGCAGATTGAAAAGCGGAACTAAAACCGTGCATAAGGTGTAACGATAAGAATATGAAGGCAATTACATAAGCGCCAACACGTAAGGGACTTTCAAATTTATGTACAAGTTCCTCATAATAGCGAAAGCCTTCACCATTGCCCAATAATCCAGACATATCGCCTTGAATGTATTTAGTATTGATTTCCGGAATCCAAAAATCAATAAAGTGAAGCACCAAAAATGCCAAGATGCACAATCCGCTATAGATCATATTACGGCTCATCCAAGATGAATTGGCGGCACCATTGTTTTTTGCATAACTTTTTACCCTTGCGCTTCTGTTCCTAGCTTCTAAAATGAAACCCATCACAAAGTGATAAATTACACCAAAGATCAAGACAGGTTGCAATACATATTGTACGGCCCAAAAGGTCCCCATAAAATGTGAAGCCTCATTAAAGGCATCTGGACTGAAAACCGATAAAATATTGATTGCAAAATGCTGAAGTAAAAAAATCATTAAAAAGAAAGCAGAAAGTGCCATTGCGTACTTTCTACCAATCGAAGATTTAAAAAATCTGCCCATTAGTTGTTAATTTTATATGCGAATTTACATCACAAGCAAGTTATTAACAAGTTTTCAAAGGGTTTAGTATATCTATTTAGATTGATTTTAAAATCAATTTTATCGATGTTTAAGATTTGACCGTTTTTAGTCTCGCGCAAACGCAATTTGTTGAACAAAAATGTTAGCGTTCATCTGTCCACAACGCTTGCTCTGAAATTTTTTTTGCCCAATCAACGGCGTTGTTCAAGTCCGAGAAACTTTTTATTCTTTTTGGAAAGATTATCTTTTTTAGGATTAGGCTAAGCATATGACATTTTAAAGGACCTACGGCAGCGATATGTTGCATATCAAAACGGTTCTTGTAGAACTTAAACCAGTCTAAAGGAGCTACATAATATCTATTGATCCTATTGGCAATATAAATTAAAGGAATGTCATCATTGTAGATTTCTTGTGCAGCATTGACTGCTTTTTTGGCATTGTCCCATTTAAAAAGAACCCCTTCATGCATTTCAGATATTACGATACCTCCGTTAAAGAAATAGAAAACCCCAAAATCAAACTCCCTTATTTCCCTAATATACTCAAATATGTTATGCTCTTTTACCCGCTTCATTTGTGGAATTAAATAAAGGGATAAATATATTGATTATATATACAAATCAGCCTTAAAATAAATGGAACAAATTTACACTGTTTGGCAACTTATTTTTATTGTTGTTCCATATCCTTTAGCTGAATTTCAAGTGCTTTTGTCGATAGCTGAACCTCGATCAATGATAAGACCAAAGACACCATTAAGGCAAACAAGCTAATGCCAAATATCAAATTGGCCCAAAATGAAAGTGCTACATAAATTAAGGTCATCGTAATTACGGCCAATAAAAAACTGAAGATCGCCGTGGCCTGCATATTCTTGATTATGGTAAGTCGCTTACGTAATTTTTGCACTTGTAGGCCAATAGATTCAGAGGAGGTTTCTTGATATTTTTGATGTAATTGTCTAATTAATGCGGCAATAGCCAAATACCTGGCATTATACGCCAGCATGGTTAATGAAATAGCTGGAAAAAGTAAAGCGGGTATACCTAAGGTCAGTTCCATAATTCTTAAAGCTTAGTCTGTAGCAATGCCAAAATAGGTCCAAGTGACATCATTGTTAAACGGGTTGTGTTGGCCATGTAGTTCTCCAGGGGCTATGGTAATGCATTTTCCTGGTCCTACCTCATAATCTTTTCCTGAAATAGTAAACACCGCTTTACCGGTCTGTATATGAAAAACTTCGTACATGGTATCATGTTTATGAAGCTCTACTTTTTGACCAGGCTTAAACACTGCGGTACCGTACATCATTAGTTGAGGAATTTCACCACGAGCGATCAATGTCCTTTTCTTTATTTCAGGATTATGACTTACGCCTAAATCTGGCAGTTCGTTCAAGTCGGTTATTTTCATTTTGTTATTCTATATCAAAAGCTACCTTTTCAACAGTACCATTTCCTTTAATCTCAACAGTATATGTTCCTTTAGGTAGATAGGTACTGCCATTATCGGCTTGCTTTAAATCGGTCTTGTGCTTTTTAAGGTAATTAATCTTCCCTATTTTAGAAAAAGCTACATCATATGATAAGATGTTTAGACCTTTATTGGCAATGATTTCAGTTTCACTTACCACAATATCATCAGATGAAATAATTTTGGCTTGGTATACATCATCACTGTCAGAATAAAAAGTGATGTCCAAACCAGGTGTTCTTGGTTTTGACCATGAACTCCATGAATTGCCCCATCGTGAGGAATGCTTTATGTTTTCTAAGGCGTATACATGTAAATCTTTATTCAGGACATCATCGGTCAGTTTTTGAAGCGCAGAAATATCAGCTTTGTATAGACTTCTACCATGCGTACCAACAATGAGGTCCTTGGCGTCTTTTTGTATTACCAAATCATGAACGGCTACATAGGGCATCCCATTTTGAAAAGATTGCCAAGTAGCTCCTCTATCCAATGTTACATATAATCCATTATCCGTACCAACGAATAAGAGGTTTTCGTTTTCGGGGTCTTCGGTAATTACATTGACAGCGGAGGTAGGTATGTTATTGGAAATGCTTTTCCAAGTTGTTCCTTTATCCTCACTTACATATACATACGGTGTAAAATCATCTGAACGGTAACCGTTCAATGTGGCATACACTCTGTTTTTATTGTGTTGTGAAGCGATAACCCTACTTACCCATAAATTTTGGGGCAGATTTTTTGATAATTCTACCCAATTGCCGCCACCGTTATCCGTTCGTTGAATTAAACCATCATCGCTACCGGTATACATCAATCCGAATTTAAACGGGGATTCAGAAATAGTGGTAAGTGTACCGTACGCTACATTACCGGACTTACCGCCTTGGGTTAAATCGCCAGAAATAGTTTCCCAAGTATCTCCTTTATTTAAGGAGCGATGCAGTTTGTTGCTTCCCATGTAAAGTATGTCTTGATTATGGGGAGAAAGCAGAATAGGGCTTTGCCAATTAAAACGATAAGGAGCTTCGCCTAACTCATGTTTTGGCTGAATATACTTTCGTTTATCCTTTTCTAAATCTATTCTAAAATAATTTCCAAATTGATAACCGGTATAAACAATGTTGGCATTGCGGTTATCAATTTCTACCTGCATACCATCGCCACCTAAAATAGATTTCCAAGGGTATTGACCTGTTTGGTGCCACTCGCTATTTTCTTCGGCATTATGAGGTCCCATCCATACTCCGTTATCCTGTAATCCGCCATAAACTTTATATGGTTTTTCATTATCTACGGCAATGGCATAGAATTGACCAACAGTGGGCGAGTTGTTCTTGAACCAATTTTTACCATCATCATAACTGGTATTGACACCACCGTCGTTTCCATTGATAAGATGACCTGGTAATTTAGGGTTGATCCATAACGCATGGTGGTCTGCATGTACATTATCCCCATTAATAGAGGTGTAGGTTTTACCACCATCTTTAGAAGCAATTATAGGTACACCTGCCAAATAAATGGCGTCAACATTATTTGGGTCTACATTAATTTGCGCAAAATAATATCCGTAGCTATAGAAAAGGTCATCTATATACTCTTCATTTTGCTTTGTCCAACTTTTTCCGCCATCATTACTACGGTAGACCTCTGCACCAATAACGGGCGTGTCAAATAGCATGCTGTTGGCGTCCTCTAAATACAAGGCTAGATCTGTAGGTTGTACTACATTGCTACGTACCATTTGTTTTACATTGGCAGCTCTATATTTTTCATGAAAATTATTGGTCTTTAAAAACTCGTTCAGGTCTTTATCGTTCAAGTCTAAAAACTGTTCTTTAGAGAGTGATTTAAAGTCATCTTTTGTTAAGCCCGATGGTTTATCTTTCTTTTCTTTGGATTTCTCTCGTCTATATTGGTTGTCATGAACGGCATATAGCGTATTATCGTCAAAAACGGCTAAACCAATTCTACCTACTCCGTCTCCCGTAGGAAAACCACTGGTTGGAGTGGAGATTTTTGTCCAGGTTGTACCCGCATCGGTACTTTTGTAAATGCCAGAACCTTCACCATTACCGCTAAAATTCCAAGCCTTTCTATCTTTTTGCCAAGCAGCTGCATATTGAATGTCAAAATTATTTGGAGAAACGGCAACGTCTATAATACCAGTATTTTCATCAATGTATAAAGTGTTTTTCCATGTTTTACCACCGTCTGTAGTTTTGTAAATACCACGTTCTTTATTTGTAGAATATAAATGACCCGTTACGCCAACCGTTACTTCGTTTGCATTATCCGGATTTACGATAATACGCCCAATATGGTGGGAGTCTGGCAAGCCCATATGCTGCCATGTTTTTCCTTTATCCGTAGATTTTAATATGCCTATACCGGCATAAGAAGAACGGGATGAGTTATTTTCTCCGGTACCCACCCAAATAGTACCGCTTTGCCAATGTACGGCAATATCACCTAGGTTTTGGGTTTGAGTTTCATCCATTACGGGAGTAAAAGAATTACCGTTATTATTGGTATACCATAAACCACCGGAAGCATATGCCACATAATATTCTGTTGGGTTATCTTCATTGACCGCTAAATCAACTACACGACCACTCATTACGGACGGACCAATATTCTTTAATGGAATGTTTTTTACCAAAGAATTGGCATCCATTGCTTTTTTCGCTTTTAACGATGCATCAATTTGTTGTGATGAGGTAGGCTGTATTTGTGCCGATGCTATTGAAATACTGGCAAGTAATAGAAGAAAGTAATGTTTCATTTAGATAGGTTATTTGTATAGTGAAAGTTAATAATAAGTTTAACCGAGTACAAATAATCATAATATGACTTCAGTATTACGTCACTAAGCTAGTTTTTAAGCGAAAAATTTGTAATAAATTATTTATATCATAAAATAAATGTTAAATTATTGCCAAATAATCAATAAATATTTTAAAAAATGGAAGAGTATTTACCTTTAATTATTCAATTAGTATCTGGTGCAATAGGTGGAAATGTTGCAGGGAAATTATTGCCAAAACTTAATTTAGGAACCTTGGGGAATAGTATAGCCGGAATTCTAGGTGGCGGCTTAGGAGGATCCTTACTTGGTATGCTAGGTTTAGCTACCGATGGTGGTATGGATGTATCAGGAATTATATCTAGTTTAGCTGGAGGCGGTGTAGGTGGAGGTGTGATTATGGCAGTTATTGGTGTCATAAAAAACGCTATGGCCAAAAGCTAAGTTGTTAATCAGTTAAAATGTATTTAGGACTCTAGAAATGGAGTCCTATTTTTTTTATATAAGTATTTCATTGGTTTTATTATTGAATAAAAAGGGTTGTATTATCATTTCTATTGTTCATTCGTTAAGAAATTTTGTTTGTTTTTCATATTCGATGCTCATTTCACTCAGAGCTTTTTTAATGGCTTTTTGTACCGTTTTGTTTTCTTTTGGCACAACATCATTTAAAGAGAGGAGGGCTTTTACATACCATTCTTCCCAAGCAGTGATTATTTGCTTTTCTTCATCTATGGTGCTTCCCTTTGTAAGTGCCAACAGGCTTAATTTTGCTTCCTCCTCTAAACGTAGATTTGCACGTTCTTTTAATTTTTTTATCTGATCATATACAAAGGCATCAGATGCATTCACCAATTCCAATCCGCTTACCAATGCTGCCGTGCCTACATTTTTCATGGTTTCTTGAGATACCTTGTCTATACGGTCATTATCGGTATGGTAAAACTGGTCTGTAAAATGCCAAAGTAGAAGTCCGGGTATATCAGCCTGTAAAAACGGAGTATGATCACTGCCACCTTCAAAAGGATTGGTTTCTACCACCCAATTGGCATATTTCCCTTGTTTTTTAAAGTTTGAAATAATAAAATCATTGAGATAGTGTGGTTTCATATCCGCTAATTTTAACACCTCACCGCCCCATTCACTGTGTTTATCTTTTCCGCGGGTCCAAATGGCACTTGGGTCTGGCATTTTTTCAATCAAAAATGTTCCACCAGTTACTGAAGTGTTTTCACCTACCATATCTAGGCTAATTCCCCATTTAATTCCATTGGCACGTTGGGCGTCTTCTTGAATATACCGTCTGGTAGAAATAATTTCATCGCCCCATAAAAAGGTCATTGTTCGTTTAAAATCAATTTTACCTTCATCAAATAATCTGGCTGCAGTTCTTGCCATTTCCAGTTGTGTGCCAACCCCGGTGGCATTGTCATTTGCCCCTGGTTCTTGAACATGTGCACTGTATACCAAACGCTCATGAGGTAGTTCATTACCCTTTATATCCGCAACAATAGTTAGTTCTTCTGATGGATATCTTTTGGTCTGGATATTTACCATAATTTCGGTAGTACCTTTTTTAAGTGCTGCTACCAAATTTTCTTTTGCTTCGTAGGATAGCGCAATGCCCCAAAAATTGCCATCATCTTGAGAAGGAAGACTTCTAAACTGAATGGAAGTAGTGTTTTTTTCTGGCTGTAAATACGCAGGATTGTCATAGGTCAGTATGCCAATGGCACCTTTGCCAATTGCCGTTTTATACAATTTACGGGCACTCATTTCTGCAAATACAACTTTTCCCTTAATAGAGGCGGACTCAAAACCCTTTAAGGATTTTAACCAAACCACTTCAGTTTTTATTCCTTGTTTGGGTGTAGAAACCGAATTTAAATAGGTCATGTTACGGTTGGTGTCAGAAAGTAACAAAGGCTTGTTTTTACCGACAATTTGTAAAGAGGCAGATACAGGTTCCCAGGTTTGGTGGGTCATAGACCTTTTTTCGATACGATAGGTAAATCGGTCGTTTTCTTGTGCTTTTTCCTCTAAAACATAACCCGAAGCTTCTAAACTATCGGCGATGAGGTAAATGGTTTTATTGAATCCGGTATTGCCGACAACGCGCCAATAGTCTTCTACAAAATCTGTGGTCTCGTATGCCAGTTTACCCGTAAATTCAGGTCTTACAATAGTAAAATAATCTACTGGTTCTTCGTTGGGTTGCTGAGAGCATCCTACTATAAATGAAAAGCAGAGTATTGAGAGTACAATACCCTGCCTCTTTAGTATTTTTTTCAAAGGAATTATTCTTCCCATTTCCATTCGTTACCAATGATTAACTTCTCTTTTAAATTATTTTTGATCATAAATTCTTTTGTGGTTTCGCTATCCATTTTTGTGGCAGGTAAGGTATCGGTATTTGCAAGGGCATATAACATCATAGTGCCAAAACGAGCCGTGTTTTTCATGTGATCTTTATTTACCAAATGAAAATCGTCACAATCTGAATGGTAGCATCCATAAATTGAACGGTCTAGATTACTATGTACCGATAAAATTGGAACACCTTCTAACATAAATGGTTGGTGATCACTGTGCAAGCCTGATCTATTGGAAAATTTATTTTCATAAATAGTGTCTTGTTGCTGAATGGCTGCGCCCAAATCCTCAAAGAACTGTTCGTTATCTAACTGTCCGCCAGCGTTCATGCCAATAGGGTTGCCAGACATATCTAAATTCATCATGTATTTGATGTTGTCTATCGTTTTGTTTTCAATAGCCTGTTCCACTAAATATTTTGAACCAAGCAGTCCTTGTTCCTCTCCCATGAACATGACAAACTTTACGGTACGTTTTGGGTGAAGGTTATTTGCTTTGAACGCTCTTGCAATATCTATAACCGCAAAAGAACCAATACCATTATCAATAGCGCCGGTTGCTAGATCCCATGAATCTAAATGTCCGCCAATTACAATTTCTTCTTGCGGAATTTCTGAACCAGGTAATGTGGCTACAACGTTTCTTGCCTTAATAATATCGCTCGTATTGGTCATATCGATTTTGGCAGTAGCTTTTTTGGTTTTTAAAGTTTCCTTCAATGCCATACCGTCTTCTTTTCCAATACATACCGCAGGAATTGGAATTAATTCTCCAGTAACGGATGCCGTACCCGTTAATAAAACACCATTATCCACCTGGTTAATAATAATGATGCCAATTGCACCATATTTTATGGCTAAAGCAGTTTTTTCACTTCTATGTAAATTGGTAAGTCCTTCTTCACTTCCTGGTAAAATATTAATATATACCAGTGAAATCTTTCCTTTTACTGCGTCTGGGTTTGCGGCATAGTCTGCATCAAGACCATTGCCCATATCTACTATTTCTCCGGTAACATGTGCCTCTACAGGTGCATGACCCAAAGTCACTACCTTAACATCTTCATCGTTGATGGTTAAAGAGACATCACCTCTTGCCCAAGCTTCAACTTCAAAGGTTTGGTATTCAACGTCCTCAAAACCGTATTCCTTGAATTTGTTGTAGGTGTACTCTTCTGCTTTGGCACCATTAGTTGATCCCGTTAATCTGTGACCAATGGTTTCCGTAGCTTCTTTTAGTGTGCTATAGCCTTTGGAGTTTTGCTTAATTTCTGTGTCAATTCTTGCAAAGAGCTCGGCTTGAGATTCTTCTTTTTTAGCTTCTGAACATGCCTGTAGGCATAGTGCACCTATGATGAGGTAAGCGATTTTTTTCATGAGTTGTCTGTAGTTTGGTTTAGGTATACAAGTTAGCTAATTTGTTGTTAGGAAAGAACCGTTGCTGACTTGTAAATTTTATAATTCCATGCCCTATTTTTTAAGGAAACAACACATAATGCGTAATTTTATGTCAAAATAAAAATTCATGAAATACGATCAAATACCTAACTCCCTATTTATTAAGAACCGCAAGAAATTTATGGACCGCATGCAACCTAAAAGCATTGCCGTTTTTAATTCAAATGATATTTACCCAATAGGAGCGGATAGCGTTTTACCTTTTGAGCAACATAGAGATATCTTTTACCTTTCTGGGGCAGATCAAGAAGAAACCATATTAGTACTGTTTCCCGATGCCATCAACAAAAAGCATCGCGAAATTCTGTTTGTTCGTGAAACAAACGAACATATCGCTATTTGGGAAGGAGAAAAATTGACCAAGGAAAAGGCTACCGAAGTATCTGGTATTGAAACTATTTGCTGGTTACAAGATTTCGATAAGATTTTCTTCGATCTTATGACCGAGGCAGAAACGATATACTTTAATACCAACGAACATTATAGACAAGCGGTAGAAACGCAAACGCGAGAAGATCGTTTTATTGAAAAGTGTAAGCGAGAATATCCTGCTCATAAAGTTGCCAAGAGCAACCCCATTCTTCAAGAAATTAGAGGAATTAAGGAACCAGAGGAAATCGATATCATGCAAACCGCATGTAATATTACCGAAAAAGGTTTCCGTAGATTACTTGGTTTTGTAAAGCCGGGAGTAATGGAGTATGAAATTGAAGCCGAACTACTGCATGAATTTGTACGTAACAAATCTAAAGGATTTGCTTATCCGCCAATAATAGCGTCTGGTAACAATGCCAATGTGTTGCATTATTTAGAGAACAATAAGCCGTGTAATGCGGGCGATTTAATTTTGATGGATACTGCTGCCGAATATGCAAACTATTCAAGTGACCTTACAAGAACTATTCCTGTAAGCGGTACATTCACTAAAAGACAAAAAGAAGTTTATAATGCTGTTTTGCGAGTAAAGGACGAGGCTACCAAGATGTTGGTACCTGGAACGCTTTGGGCAGAATATCATAAAGAATGTGGTAAATTAATGACCTCTGAATTGTTAGGACTTGGGTTACTGGATAAGGCAGATGTGCAGAATGAGAACCCAGAATGGCCAGCATACAAAAAGTACTTTATGCACGGAACCAGTCACCACATTGGTTTAAATACGCATGATTACGGAGCATTGAAAACACCTATGAAAGCAAATATGGTATTTACCGTAGAACCGGGTATTTATATACCTGCAGAAAATATGGGAATCCGTTTAGAAGACGATGTGGTTATTCAAGAAAATGGAGAACCTTTAAACTTGATGGCAAATATACCGATCAAGGCAGATGAAATTGAAGAACTAATGAACAAATAAGAGCTGGCATGAAATTAGTATCGTGGAATGTGAATGGTATACGGGCATCCGTAAAAAAGGGTTTTGAAGAAATTGTAAAAGATTTTGATGCCGATGTGTTTTGTGTGCAAGAGACAAAAGCTCAAGATGATCAGGTTGCCGAAGCATTGAAAGAAATTACAGATTATGAACTGTTTAGCAACAGTGCCGAAAGAAAAGGCTACTCGGGTACAGGTATTCTATCAAAAGAAAAACCGGTTGCCTTTAATAAGAACATGGGTGTAGAACTTCATGATTTGGAAGGAAGAATTACACATGCGGAATATGAGCCCTTCCATTTAATCAATGTGTATATTCCTAATAGTGGTAGCGGATTAAAAAGATTGGATTACCGTGCAGGTTGGGACAAAGACTTTACCAATTACCTAAAAGAGTTGTCAAAGTCTAAACCGTTAATTATTACTGGCGATTTTAACGTGGCACATACCGAGAACGATTTGGCGAACCCAAAAAGCAATTACAATAAAACATCAGGATTTACACAAGTGGAGATTGATGGCTTTGACAACATGTTGAAAGAAGTCAAATTAGTAGATAGCTTTAGAACTCTACATCCTACAACATTTGACAAATATACCTTCTGGAGTATGAGAGGTGGTGCCAGAGGTAGAAACGTGGGTTGGCGTTTAGACTACTTTTTGGTCAGTGAATCTATTTGGGACAAGGTGAAATCTGCCGAAATTCATGATCAGATCATGGGCAGTGACCATTGTCCTATCAGTTTGGAAATTGAATTTTAAAAACAAAAAGCGGCCCACAATTGTGGGCCGCTTAAATTAAATGGGGGAATTTTTTAAAATTACATGCCCGGTAATACTACGGTATCCACAACATGTATAACTCCGTTGGACTGGTGTACATCTGCTATGGTAACCATAGACATATTACCACCAGCATCTTTTAACTGAACCTTCTTTCCTTTAAGCATAGCAGTTATAGTACCACCATTTACAGTAGTCAATTCAGCCTTACCTTTGCCTTCTTTTATCATCTTCATTAAGTCCATAGCACTGACGTTACCGGCAACAACGTGATAGGTAAGAACAGATTGAAGTTTTGCTTTGTTTTCTGTCATCAACAAAGTCTCAACAGTTCCTTCTGGTAACTTGTTAAAGGCTTCATTTGTAGGGGCAAAAACAGTAAATGGACCTTCACTTTGTAGCGTTTCAACCAAATCGGCAGCTTTTACGGCGGCAACCAATGTTGTATGATCTTTTGAGTTTACCGCATTTTCAACGATATTTTTATTAGGAAACATTTCTGCGCCACCTACCATTTTGGTGTCCATCATCATTTTTTCCTTCTTCTTCATTTTCATTCCGCCATCTTGGGCAATGGTAATAGAGGTGAATCCCAAACTAAGAGCAATGGTAGCAAGTGTAATAGTTTTTGAAATTTTCATATTTTATTTTTTTAGTATACACTACCTACGCACTATATATGAAAAGGTTTGAAATTTAAGTTTTCAATTCGTTTTCCATTTCATCAGTGTTGAATGAAATAGTATTATTTGTATTTTAGACACTTATAAAATGATGGTTATGATTAACTTAATTAGAGAAATAAAAATGATTGGAAACAAGCAGCTGAAATTAATCACCTATTTTTTAATTGTGCCATTTTTAGTTATTGCCCAAGAAATTAACGAGCTGCCAAAATTAGTTGTCTCGGAGAACCAAAGGTTTGTTGTAAGTGAAAATGAAGAACCTTTCTTTTGGTTAGGAGATACCGCATGGCTTATTTTTTCAAAATTAAGTAGGGAAGAAGCGGTAGATTATTTAAACGACCGTTCCGCAAAGGGCTTTAATGTTATTCAAGTAATGGTTTTACATGAGCTGGATAATCATAATTATTACGGTGACCCCGCATTGGAGGACAAGGATATTACCAAGCCGGTACTAACAAAAGGGTCTGATTATAATGATGATGCAGCATATGATTTCTGGGACCATGTAGACTATATTGTAGACCTTGCCAAAGAAAGGGGAATGTATGTTGCCATGGTGCCCATTTGGGGAACCAATCTTCAAAGCAATACCATTAATGTTGAAAATGCCAAAATTTATGCAGATTGGCTTTCAAAGAGGTATGCAAATAGATCCAACATTATTTGGTTAAATGGTGGGGATACCAAAGGAAATGAAAATTTGGAGATTTGGAATACTATAGGTGCTACCATTAAAAAGAATACACCTGATAAATTAATGACCTTTCATCCATTTGGACGAATGAAGTCATCAACATGGTTTCACAATGCAGATTGGTTAGATTTTAATATGTTTCAATCTGGGCATAGACGTTATGATCAGGAAGAGCCAGATTTTGGATATGGCCAAGACAATTATAAGTATGTTAACGATGATTTTGCTTTATTGCCCAAAAAACCGACCATAGATGGTGAACCTGCATATGAACGCATACCACAAGGACTTCATGACCCTAAAGAACCCTATTGGGAAACAGATGATGTAAGGCGTTATGCGTATTGGTCTGTTTTTGCAGGCGGGTTTGGGTTTACATATGGCCATAATGCAATTATGCAAATGCATAAGCCTGAAGATGAAAATCCCGCTTTTGGCGCAAAAGAATATTGGAGAGAGGCTTTACATGCGGATGGTGCCAAGCAAATGCAATATCTTAAGAAGTTACTACTATCCAAACCTATGCTAGAACGTGTCCCGGCACAAGAATTAATTGCTGGGGATAATGGGGATAAATATGACTACCTAATAGCTACTAAAGGTAAGGACTACGCTTTTATATATACGTACACGGGCAGAAACATAAAGGTAACTATGGGAGTTATTGAAGGGGAAAAGCTAAAGGCATCTTGGTATAATCCAAGAAATGGCAAATATTCTAACATAGGTGAATTTGCAAATAAAGGGCTAGTAGAATTTGACCCACCTAAAAAAGAGAAAGAGGGTAATGATTGGGTCTTGGTGTTAGAAAAAGTGGATTAAACCTTACTTGGTTTTTTCAAAAGATTAGTTAGTATAAACACTACCAAGGCAGGCAACACCCAACCTAAACTATACTGCTGAAGGGGAATCCAAGAAAAAGCGTTTGTATTGGCGGATAATGCACCAATACTTCCTAAAAAGTCAGGAATACTAAATAATATGGTGGCGGCGGTTACAGCTTTAAAAACCAAAGGTGATGCGTACTTTTCCGGTACCACATTCAATAAGATTAGAATAATGGTAATTGGGTATATAAACATTAAAGAGGGTATGGCCACTGCAATGATATAGGCCACATTAAACTGCCCTACAAGCACGCCCAAAACACTACCAAGAATTGCCGTTAGCGTGTATACCGATTTTGAATTATTTAATCTCGATGCCACAAAATCTGCTGTACCCGTAACAATACCTACCGCAGTTGTAAAACATGCCAAACCAACAAGAATACTTAAAAACAAATTACCGATGTTGCCCAAACTCTGTTTTGCCAAGCCAGACAATATCTCCGTTCTTGTAGTTTCTTCGTTAAAAGCTGTATGCGATAATGCCCCAGAAAGAATTAAACCCGTATAGATTAAGAACAAGGCTAAACCGGCAAACCAAGCAGCGTTTCTGATCAAGGTTTTCTTATCGTCATATGATGCATGAACATATTTTAGATTGATAGATATAATAATGACCCCGCCAACAACTACTGCGCCAATGGCATCAAAGGTTTGATAGCCTTCCAATATTCCGTTGGTGAACGGACTTGCAATAATTGTACTCCCAAAATCGAACGGAAAAGAGAAAACGGTTATGCCAATGATCAGTAGGAGTATAATGATGATTGCGGGAGTTAAAACCTTACCTAGTATATTTAATATTTTAGAACGGTTCAATGCAAATAGTAAGACCAAACCAAAATAAATACTGCTGGTATACCAAGAAGAAATATCCCAATAGGGTTGAATTGCCATTTCGTGGGTAACCGAAGCGGTTCTAGGACTTGGTAACGCTATAGCAATGGCATAGATAAAAAAAGCATAGACTAAACTAAATATGGGCGATACCTTATTTCCAAAATCTATTAGTGTGCCTTGTAATTTTGCATGGGCCAAAATTCCCAATACGGGTATGGCAACGGCAGATAGTCCAAAACCTATGGTTACAATGAGCCATTGACTTCCAGAATTAAAGCCCAATAATGGGGGTAAAATTAGATTGCCCGCCCCAAAAAAAAGAGAGAACAGCGCAAAGGCAGTTACAAGGGTTTCCTTCTTTTTAAACATAGATGCAATTTAAGCGAAAGATTATTAAATAACAGAGTTGCCACGGATTTTGATGTGCTAAAACACCAAAAAAGAAAAGGTTGACAACAGGATAGGTCAGACTCACAACAAATAGTGGGCCAGTTCTTTGTTTTACAGTACCTTAACATTAAGAAATTAAGCGTATGCAATTTCCTATTTATTAAACCCAATTATAAACCGCATTTTTAGATTACCCAGATTGTAACCTTTGCACCAAAAACCTACAACATGAAAAAATTATTCTGCAGCATCTTTGGCCATCACTATTCCATCTCCAAAAAAGTTACTTCCCATATTAAAGAATACAAGTGTGTTCATTGCCAAAAACAAGTGACTACAGATGTAAGTGGTAACCTTTCTAGCTTAACCCCAGAATTACAGGATATTAATAGGACCTTAGAGCGCATTTATCAAAGAAGACATACCTCTACCCAACAAGTAGCATAGCCCTATTTTACGAAAATGAGTTCCAGCCCTGTGCGGTCAACGGAATTTTTGTATTATTCCTGGAAATTAAGAAAGCACCTTCATTTTCTCCCGTCGTATGCCCTATAACGGTAAAATTAGGATTGCCCTTAATTTTTGGGAATTCTTTTTGGTCAATGGTGAATAACAACTCATAATCTTCACCACCGCTTAAGGCCACCAAAGTACTATCCATTTTAAATTCCTCACAGGCGGCAATCACGGTGGGATCAAGAGGAATCTTATCCTCATATAAATCTATCCCTAGTCCACTACTTTTGCTCAAATGCAATATTTCCGATGAAAGTCCGTCACTAATATCGATCATAGAAGTTGGATGAACCTCTAGTTTTTTTAATAGTTCAGGCATGTCTTTTCTGGCTTCGGGCTTCAATTGTCGCTCTACGATATAGGAATACGGTTCTAGGTCGGGCTGACTGTTGGGGTTTACTTTAAACACCTCTTTTTCCCTTTCCAATACTTGTAGACCCATATATGCGGCACCTAAATCGCCCGTTACCACCAAAAGGTCATTTAGTTTTGCGCCAGAGCGGTATGCTATATCCTCCTCGTTGGCAATACCTAAAGCGGTAACGCTGATCATTAATCCGGTCTTTGAGGATGTGGTATCCCCACCCACCAAATCAACATTGTAAATCTTACATGCAGTGGCCACACCTGCATACAATTCTTCCAAAGCTTCTAATGGAAACCTGTTAGAAACCGCAATGGAAATGGTTACTTGCGTAGCCGTTGCATTCATTGCATAAATATCGGACAGGTTGACCATAATGGCCTTATAGCCTAAATGCTTTAAAGGCATATAAGCAAGATCAAAATGTACGCCTTCTATTAATAGGTCTGTACTAACAACCGTTTTTTTACTTTCGTAATCCAGAACGGCAGCATCATCACCAATACCCTTTACCGTAGATTTTTGCTTTATTTCAAAACCTTTGGTGAGATGTTCTATAAGTCCAAATTCACCTAATTTTTCTAACGATGTTCTTTCTTGTTCTTTATCTTCTAGCATGTTGCAAAAATAAGAAGTAAAACAAGATGTATGGCATAAAAAAGACCGAAGCTGAAAAGCATCGGTCTTAGTGTTGAAATAATAAGGTTATAAAAGGCTTATCCTAATGAATACCCATCTCTGTATGTACGTTTTACATATTTGTTTGCAGGTTCAAAATTGGTAATCTTCATATTGGCCGCATCCCATTGTAAACGCTTTCTGCCATAGTATTGTTTTCCACCACCCCAGAAGCTTTGGTTTTCTACGGTTGGATCTACTTCAAAGTACGATTTCAAGGCCAAGTTTCCAATAAGGATACTTTCCGTAAACGGACCGGCGTAATCAAAAGAAGAACTTGTTTCCGCATTTCCGTAACCGGCCATACATGCATTTACCCATTGTAAATAGTGACCTTCCGGTACACGTGCAATGGTTTGTTCAACTTCAAATTGTTCGTTTAAGGATAATGGAAGCAAACGCGGATTTGCACCATAGCAATCTGCCATCAATTTTCCTTTTGTACCTATGAACAGTACGCCGCCATCCCAGTTTCCTAAAGCTTCATCATCACCTAGTTCTTCCGGTCTTTCCGGTAATAAGCCACCATCCATCCAAGTAACCTTTATTTTGCCTTTACCATCCGTTCTTGGGTAGCTTAAATGTATTTTACTGGAGTTAGGGAAACTCTTAGGGTAATCTTTGTACTGGAAATTACCACTGAAAGAATCAGATACACTACACTCTACAGTATCAGGATATAAAATTGGTAAGATTCTATAAACAGGATCCATAATATGGCATGCCATATCGCCCAAAGCACCTGTTCCAAAATCTGACCAACCTCTCCAATCAAAAGGAAGATATGCGTCATTATAATCTCGCATGGCTGCAGTACCTAACCAAAGGTCCCAATTCAAGCCTTTTGGCATACGGTCTTTCTTTGTAGGTGTTTGTAAGGCTTGTGGCCAAATGGCCCTGTTGGTCCAACATTTTACGGTATGTACTTCGCCAATAATACCGGTATCATAAATTTCCTTCATTTTACGCACCCCATCGCCAGAACCGCCTTGGTTGCCCATTTGTGTAACTACCTTGAATTTTTTTGCGGCTTCGGTCAACATTCTTGCTTCCCAAATATCATGGGTCAACGGTTTTTGTACATACACATGTTTGCCCATGGACATTGCTTGGTAAGCTGCAACGGCATGGTTGTGATCTGGAGTAGAAACGGATACCGCATCAATATTGTTACCTTCCTTGTCCAGCATTTCCCTAAAATCATTATAGTAACTTGCTTTGGGAAAAGCTTCTCTAGAGGCAACTGCCTGTCTGTTATCTACATCACATAATGATACAATGTTGACATTTGGACTTTCTGCGAAGGAAGCAATATCACTTTGCCCTTTACCGCCAACGCCAATACCAGCAATATTTAATTTATCGCTAGGGGCAATAAATCCTGTGCCGCCCAATACATGTCTAGGAACGATCATAAACCCGGCTGCGGCCATACCGGTATTTTTCATGAATTTTCTGCGCGAATTCTTTTTTAAATGTGTCTTTTTGTTTGACATAAGGTAATCTTATTTTTGTTGTTAGTTGATTTGATCATCAAGATAATTTAATTATAGCAATTATCTAATGCTGATTGTAGTTTTATGATTTTTCATAAAATGCAATTAGTATCTTTAAGTATTGATTATAAAATAATTGCATGAAAAAGGTCATTTATCTTTTAACATTTTTTGGTTTTGTGGGATGCTCTTCCGATAATGAGCAAGAGGAAAATAATTTACCTGATGTTGCCAGCTCAACTGCTGCACCCTGTGAAAATGGTATGGCAGGTGTTTATCCTTGTAATGGCTATGATTTTATGGCCAATATTTCATTGGAGACAATGAATGCAGCTTTCGGTAATGATATTTGGGGCTGGACAGATGCCCAATCTGGAAAAGAGTACGCGGTTATGGGGCTGGACAATGGAACTGCCTTTGTGGATATATCAGATGGGGAACAACCTATTTATTTGGGCAAGTTGCCAACAGCGACCACTTCCAGTTCATGGAGAGATGTTAAGGTGTATGGAGATTACGCCTATATTGTTGCAGAGGCCAATAATCATGGGGTTCAGGTCTTTGACCTAAAGAAGCTAAGGAACATTGAAAATCCTCCGCAAATTTTTACAGAAGACGGTAATTATAACGGTATTGGTAATGCACATAATATCGTAATCAATCCCTCTTCCGGATTTGCCTATCCCGTAGGTACAAATAGGGATGATGCCTATAATGGTGGGGTACATTTTCTTGACCTCCAGAACCCAGTTGCCCCTGTGCCTGTTGGTGGTTGGGGTGTAAACGGCTATACCCATGACGCCCAGGTGATAACCTATAATGGTCCCGACAGTAACTTTCAAGGTTCTGAAATATTTGTTGGCGCCAATGAAGATCAGGTCGTCATTGTAGATATTACCAATAAAAATACACCAGTTACGCTGGCTACCTTGCCGTACCCTAATATTGGCTATACCCACCAAGGGTGGTTTACCGATGATCAACGATATTTTATTCTAGGGGACGAGTTAGATGAAATACAGCAAGGCTTTAATACCAGGACTTTGGTTTTTGATATGGCCAATTTGGAGAATCCTATTTTGCACCATACCTATTTAGGACCTACCAGCGCCATTGACCATAATGGATATATTTTGGGAAATGATTTTTTTCTTGCCAATTATACTGCAGGGGTTCGGGTATTGGATATATCAAATATAGAAGACCGCGTAATGACCGAAAAGGCATTTTTTGATACCTACCCGGCAAATGACAACACCCAATTTTCCGGGGTGTGGAGTGTTTACCCTTATTTTGAAAGCGGGCATGTCATTATCAGTGATATAGACGGCGGACTTTTCATCATTAAAAAATCGGATTAGTAATGCGAAAAATTGCACTATTTGCCTGTATTCTTTGTTGTTTTTCTTGTGTAAAGGAAGATGCGGAAACCACCTTTACTTCTTTGGAAACTACTTTTAAAGGAGAATTGGAATGGGTTAAAAATTATGGCGGTAGTAGTGATGAAAGCGCACATGCCATTATCAAAACCAATGATGGTGGTTTTGCAATTATTGGTTATACAGGAAGTATTAATGGCGATATACATACCAAGGAAGCTGAAGAAAACGATTATTGGCTCCTAAAGTTTGATAGTAATGCAAATTTACAGTGGAACAAGACCTATGGGGGTAGCAAGGATGATATTGGTCAAAGTTTGGCGCAGACTACGGACGGAGGGTTTATTGTAGCCGGTTACGCCATGAGTAATGACGGTGATGCCACCAATAATGAAGGGTTTCATGATAATTGGATCATAAAATTGGACCCTAAGGGCAATTTGGAATGGCAAAGTAGTTACGGTTTTTCCGGTCACGACCATTCCTATGATATTATTGAAGCGTCTCAAGGCGGCTATTTTTTTGCCGGTTTTCTAGATATCACATCGGCACGGGCAGATGGCACTATAGAGAAAGAGGGTTCCATTACTAGCCATGGCGTGGGTGAGTTTTGGGGCATTAAAGTTGATGAGGAAGGCAGTTTACAATGGCGGGGTTATTTTGGCGGTACAAATAATGACCGTGCACATAGTGTGGTGCAAAGTGATGATGGTGGTTTTGTCATGGCCGGTTTTACCGAGAGTGATGATTATGATATTAGCAATACCAATGGTAGTTATGATTTTTGGGTCATAAAGGTCGATGCGTTTGGTAATCTAGTGTGGGAGCAGACATTTGGGGGAGAAGGTATAGAGGTTGCCTATGATATAGCCAAAACCTCAGATGGTGGGTTTGTGGTCGTCGGTAACACTTTTAGTACTAACGGTGATATTTTATTCAATCATGGAGAATCTGATCTATGGATGATAAAGCTTGATGAGGATGGAAACTTAATTTGGGAGCAAACCTATGGCGGCAGTCAGTTTGATTTGGCACAGGCTGTTGTGGAAAGTAAGGATGGCGGACTTTTAATAACGGGAAATTCTAAAAGCAGTGACCAAGATACGTCTTCCAATTCTGGGGAAAATGATATTTGGTTGGTGAAAACGAACAAGACGGGCCATTTGGTTTGGCAAGAATCTTTTGGAGGTTCTGGCCTAGATTTTGGCTTTGACCTTATAGAAAATTCAGATGGTAGCGTCATTGTAGTGGGCCAATCCTCAAGTAATGATTTTAACGCCTTGAACCACAAAGGAAATTCAGATTTGGTCCTTCTAAAAATCAAATAAAATTTACCAGTTTTTTTTATAGGATTCTCCTATGTAGATATACGTTATAATAATGTTAGGTTCTATGGTAAAAACCTACTTATAACGTATATTTGTAAACTATTTAGATTAAATCCAGTTAATTATGATTCAAGTATCAGAAACGGCTAAACAGAAAGTCATCAACCTTATGACAGAGGAAGGTTTTGATGCCACGAAGGATTATGTGCGCGTGGGTGTTAAGAGCGGCGGTTGTAGTGGATTGTCTTATGAATTAAATTTTGATAACAAAAAGGATGAAGCCGATAAGGTTTTTGAAGATAACGATGTACGTATCATTGTAGATAAAAAAAGTTTTTTATACTTGGTAGGTACGGTATTGGAATACTCTGGCGGACTAAACGGCAAGGGGTTTGTTTTTAATAATCCTAACGCACAAAGAACGTGCGGTTGTGGTGAGAGTTTTTCATTATAAATTAAAGTGAAGTTTTAAATATGTTAAAAAGGAATGTGGTTACTTTTAACGCATTACCTTTTAGCTTATTAACTATAAATATATGGCATATACAGAAGAAGAATTAAAAAAAGAATTAGAAACCAAGGAGTATGAATATGGTTTCTATACCGATATAGAATCTGAAACGTTTCCTAATGGTTTAAGCGAAGAAATCGTTATTGCCATATCCAAGAAAAAGGAGGAACCGGAATGGATGACGCTTTGGCGTTTAGAGGCTTTTAAATATTGGAAAGAAATGGTTGAGCCAGAATGGGCCAATGTACATTACCAAAAACCAGATTTTCAAGCTATATCATACTATTCCGCACCAAAAAAGGCAGATCCCAACAAAACATTGGATGATGTTGATCCAGAATTGTTGGAGATGTACAAGAAATTGGGAATTTCCGTAGATGAGCAAAAGAAACTTCAGAATGTTGCGGTGGATATCGTAATGGATTCTGTATCCGTTGCAACTACGTTCAAGAAAACATTGGCAGAAAAAGGTATTATATTCTGCTCAATTTCAGAAGCTATTAAGGAGCATCCGGAATTGGTAAAGAAATATATTGGCTCCGTTGTACCTAAAAGAGACAATTTTTACGCAGCATTGAATTCCGCTGTTTTTTCAGACGGTAGTTTCTGTTACATTCCTAAAGGTGTACGTTGCCCTATGGAGCTTTCAACGTATTTTAGAATTAATCAGGCAGGTACGGGCCAGTTTGAACGTACGTTGGTCATTGCAGATGAAGATAGTTATGTAAGTTATCTTGAAGGATGTACCGCACCTTCTAGAGATGAGAACCAATTACACGCGGCAGTAGTAGAGCTTATTGCCTTGGATGGTGCTGAAATTAAATATTCTACGGTTCAAAATTGGTTCCCAGGAGGTAAAGATGGTAAAGGTGGGGTCTATAATTTTGTGACTAAAAGAGGGCTTTGCGAGAAAAACGCTAAAATTTCTTGGACACAGGTAGAAACGGGTTCTGCAGTTACTTGGAAATATCCTTCTTGTATTTTAAAGGGTGATAATTCCATTGGGGAATTTTATTCTATTGCGGTTACCAATAATTACCAACAGGCAGATACGGGTACTAAAATGGTCCATATTGGAAAGAATACAAAAAGTACCATTATCTCCAAAGGGATATCCGCAGGAAAGTCACAAAATAGTTATCGTGGATTGGTGCAGGTAAATAGCCGTGCAGAAGGGGCGCGTAACTTTTCTCAGTGCGATTCGCTCTTAATGGGTAATGAATGTGGCGCACACACTTTCCCTTATATTGAGGCGAAGAACAAATCTGCCATGATAGAGCATGAAGCTACGACGAGTAAAATTGGTGAAGATCAAATTTTTTACTGTAACCAAAGAGGTATAGATACGGAAAAAGCAATTGCTTTGATCGTAAACGGTTTCAGTAAAGAGGTCTTGAACAAATTACCGATGGAGTTTGCCGTGGAAGCACAAAAACTATTGGAAATTAGTTTAGAAGGTTCTGTAGGATAAATTATTGATAAGAAATACGAATGAGAAAATTTTTGATCATAGCCGTCCTAATTGCTACATATAGCTGCAAGGAAAATACAAATAAGGCCAAAGCCGAAGATGCTGCCGTAGAGGTTAGTGCCCCGGAAGTTAAACTGTACACCTTTAATGGAGGTACTGTGATGGTCAATAATTTAGAGTTGTTTTCTCAGGACACGACATATCAGGGTCAAACCAAGGAATTTGCCGATCCGTTTTATGTAATCAGTCACCCAAAAGGAAATTTAATGTGGGATGCCGGATTGCCGGAAGGCTTAATTGCCATGGATGAACCTTTTACGGATCCAAGTGGCGCATTTACCGTTTCTAGAAAAGATTCTGTGGTTAATCAATTGGAGCGTATTGGTATGTCACCATCCGATATACAATATATTGCATTATCACACACGCATTTTGACCATAGCGGCCATGCCAATGTGTTTAAAGATGCTACATGGTTAGTACAGCAAAGTGAATATGATTTTATTACCAGTGAGGAGTCACAAAAGAATAATGCGGATAACTATAACGCAATAAAAGAATTGACCAAGACTCAAACACTTAAAGGTGATCATGATGTCTTTGGCGATGGTACCGTAGTTATTAAATCTATGCCGGGGCATACTCCCGGACATCAGGTTTTATATGTTGATTTAGCCGAAACGGGTCCGGTATTGTTATCAGGAGATTTATATCACCTCTATCAAAATAGGGAACATAAAAGAGTTCCTATTTTTAATTATGATGTTGAACAGACATTCCATAGCATGACTGACTTTGAAGCATTGGCCAAAGAGAACAATGCCAAGGTTTATCTGCAGCACTCAAAAGAAGATTTTAATAAAATGCCTAAGGCACCAGAATATTTAAAGTAACATATTATGTTGAAAATTACAAACTTACACGCTAGCGTGGAGGATAAGGAAATACTAAAAGGAATAAACCTAGAAGTTAAGGCAGGTGAAGTACATGCGATCATGGGTCCTAATGGCTCTGGAAAAAGTACGCTTGCATCGGTAATAGCGGGTAAAGAGGATTTTGAGGTGACGGAAGGCACCATAGAATTGGAAGGAGAGGATTTAGAAGATGTAGCTCCAGAAGAAAGAGCCCATAAAGGTGTTTTTCTTTCTTTTCAGTACCCAGTAGAAATTCCAGGAGTATCCGTAACCAACTTTATGAAAACTGCGATCAACGAATCACGTAAGGCTAGAGGTCTTGAAGATATGCCTGCAAAGGAGATGTTGAAGTTGATTCGTGAAAAATCTGAATTATTGGAGATCGATCGTAAATTCTTGTCTCGCTCATTGAACGAAGGTTTTTCCGGTGGAGAGAAAAAGAGAAATGAAATTTTCCAAATGGCTATGTTAGAACCAAAAGTGGCTATTTTGGATGAAACGGATTCCGGTTTGGATATTGATGCCTTACGTATTGTTTCTAACGGAGTAAACAAACTAAAAAGTAAGGACAATGCGGTAATCTTGATTACGCACTACCAACGTTTGCTAGAATATATTGTTCCTGATTTTGTCCATGTTTTACACAACGGGAAAATTGTGAAATCCGGTGGTAAGGAATTGGCACTGGAACTTGAGGAAAAAGGATACGACTGGTTAAAGCAAGAAGCGGCAGTGTAATATAAGTATACAGTATTCAGGGGCAGTGATCAGATATAAGGAACTGCCATCTGCTACTGCTAACTGGCAACTGAAAAAATATGGATTTAAAAGATAAATTAATTTCTTCCTTTATGGCGTTTGAGAACAATGTGGACGTGGAGCATCCCGTGCACGAGGTTCGTATGGCCGCCATTAAGAATTTTGAGGAAAAAGGATTTCCTACCAAAAAACAAGAGGCTTGGAAGTATACCTCCTTAAATAGTTTACAGAAAATAGATTTTAGTATTTTTCCAAAGCAGGAAAATACATTAGAGTATAAAGATGTTAAGCGCTACTTTCTTCATGAAATAGATTCGTACAAGATTGTATTCGTTGATGGTATTTATAGCTCTTACCTTTCTGAAACTACACATGATGGGGTAGACATTTGCTTAATGAGTTCTGCATTGACCAAGCCAATGTACAAGCCCGTTATTGATGTTTATTTCAATAAGATTGCTTCAAAGGATGAGTCTTTGACTTCCTTGAACACCGCGTTTAGTAGAGAAGGGGCCTATATCTACATTCCAAAGAACAAAATGCCTAAAAAACCTATTGAGATTTTACATTTCTCTACAGGTAATGAGGCTTCTTTAATGTTGCAGCCCAGGAATCTTGTGGTGGTTGAAGAAAATGCAGAGGTTCAAATTATTGAGCGTCACCAAAGTTTGACGTCCAATGACATCCTTACCAATGCCGTTACGGAAATATATGCGGATAAAAATGCTATAATAGATTTTTATAAAATCCAGAATGATGCGGCTAATGCATCGTTAATAGATAACACTTATATTGATCAGAAAGATAAGAGTGTCGTAAAGGTGCATACTTTTTCGTTTGGCGGAAAAATGACACGTAATAATCTTAATTTCTATCAAAATGGGGAGTATATAGACTCTACCATGAAGGGGATTACCATATTGGGCGAGAAACAACATGTAGACCATCATACCTTGGTACATCATATTGAGCCTAATTGCGAAAGCCACCAAGATTATAAAGGTATTTACGGAGATAGTTCAACCGGAGTCTTCAATGGTAAGATCGTTGTGGATAAAATTGCACAAAAGACCAATGCTTTTCAACAAAACAACAATATTCTAATTAGTGATAAGGCAAGTATCAATACAAAGCCACAATTAGAGATTTTTGCGGATGATGTAAAATGCTCCCATGGTTGTACCATTGGCCAGTTAGATGAAGATGCCATGTTTTATCTGCAATCCAGAGGTATTCCAGAAAAAGAAGCTAGGGCCTTATTAATGTATGCCTTTGCCAACAATGTATTGTCATCGGTGCGTATTCCTGAATTAAAGACGAGAATTAATAAACTGATTGCTAAGAAACTTGGGGTAAACCTTGGGTTCGATTTGTAGAGACATTCATTATTTTATTCAATATTATTAACGGTTCGTTAGGTCATTCTTAACGAACCGTTGTGTTTTCCTACGTATATTTTAGATTAGTTTGGCCGTATCAATATAAATCCGACTTAATATGAAAAGATCTTTACTTGTAATGTTTTTGGTAATGTTTACGTATTGCGTTAGTGCGCAAAACAAGAAATGGAGTGTTGAGGCTAATTACCCCGCCAATGTTTCTAAAAATGATGGAGACGTCGAATTAAACGGTATAATTGATTTGGGAATAAAATACCGGTTTATGGATTTAGGAGCCGTTCAATTAGGAGCTGGCTTAAATACTGCTTTGTTAAGGAACGAAGATAATTTTATTTACGGTGGTCCAGGATTTGAGAATCGAGAATTTAATTACGAAGCAAAGCAAATATTGGTTCAGCCAAAACTATTTGCGGAATTGGCTATTCCAGGATTGGCAAGACTAAAACCTCAAATAGCCCTGGGATATACGGTTGCGGTAGACGATTATTATTATAATGACGGGGGTAATGTAGAGGCGGACTATTCAAATACGAATGGGGGTTTAAATTTAAATTTGGGGATTTCCTATGACCTTTCCAGTCGCTTTTTTATACAAGTGCAATATGATTATCTGAACGTACATAAGAAAGGGGAGGAAACTAGGAACGATCAAACGTATTCTTATGATATCAAAGAAAAAATAGGTTTGTTAAAAGTTGGTGTAGGATTCCGATTTTAAAATGAAATAGTGAGACTTTAATACAAAAGGAGCGGTACAATACCCGATATGTTTTCATTATCGGGTATCTTTGTATATAAGAAGATTGGCTATGTTAGATATTAAAAAAATAAGGGAAGATTTCCCAATTCTTAAGCGTGAGGTAAATGGCAAACCGTTGGTCTATTTGGATAATGCCGCTACATCGCAAACTCCACAGCAGGTCATAGATGCCATTGTAGATTATTACCAAAACTACAATGCCAATATTCACCGTGGGGTGCATACGCTTTCACAAGAAGCTACCGATAAATATGAGCAGGCTAGGTTAAAGATTCAAAAGCATTTTAATGCTGTAAAGTCGCACGAGATTATTTTTACGTCGGGTACCACCCATAGTATTAATCTTGTTGCCAACGGATTCTCTTCCTTGATCAAAAAAGGAGATGAGGTTCTGGTATCTGCTATGGAGCATCATTCCAATATTGTGCCCTGGCAGATGTTATGTGAGCGTACCGGAGCTGTTTTAAAAGTAATTCCAATGAACCAAGAAGGGGAATTGCGAATGGATGTGTATGAGGACTTACTTTCAGATAAAACAAAATTGGTTTTTTGTAACCATATCTCAAATGCATTAGGGACCATTAATCCTATTGAGGAAATCATTGAAAAGGCACATCAAGTAGGCGCTGCGGTGTTAATAGATGGCGCACAGGCTACACCACATTTGGTGCCGGACATACAAGCTTTAGATGTTGATTTTTATACCTGTTCCGCCCATAAAATATGTGGACCAACCGGAGTTGGTATGTTGTACGGGAAAGAAGAGTGGTTGAACAAATTACCGCCGTACCAAGGTGGTGGTGAAATGATCGCCGAAGTCACTTTTGAGAAAACTACCTATGCCGATCTACCCCATAAGTTTGAAGCCGGTACACCCAATATTTGTGGAGGTATTGCTTTTGGTGCGGCATTGGATTATATGAATGCCCTAGGTTTTGAGGAAATTGCCAAATATGAGCATGAATTGCTGGAATATGCTACGCAAGAATTGTTGAAAATAGACGGACTCAAAATTTACGGAACGGCAAAGAACAAGACTTCCGTAATTTCATTCAATATAGAGGGTATACATCCTTATGACATGGGTAGTATTCTAGATAAATTGGGTATTGCGGTACGTACGGGTCATCATTGTGCACAACCAATTATGGATTTTTATAAAATACCCGGTACCGTGCGCGCGAGTTTTGCATTTTACAATACCAAGGAAGAAGTAGATGTATTGATTGCCGGTGTGTTGAAAGCTAAAAGTATGTTGTTATAGAACAAAGTGTTATCGATACTGTTAAGGTTTGATATGCTTCAATTGTTATCGTATTTTTGTATAAAATAAAGCAATGGAAATTAAAGAGATACAAGAGGAGATTATAGACGAATTTTCCATGTTCGATGATTGGATGCAGCGGTATGAATACATGATAGAATTGGGTAAATCCCTGCCGTTGATCAAAGAGGAATATAAAACAGAAGACAATATCATTAAGGGGTGCCAGAGCAAGGTGTGGGTGCATGCCGAACTTGAAGATAATAAATTGGTTTTCACTGCTGATAGCGATGCTATAATCACTAAGGGAATTATTGCCATTTTAATTAGGGCATTCAGCAACCAAAAACCACAAGATATTTTGGATGCGGATACACAGTTTATTGATGAAATTGGGTTAAAGGAGCATTTGTCGCCTACACGGGCAAACGGTTTGGTGAGTATGATCAAACAATTAAAGTTATACGCAGTGGCGTATCAAACACAAATTGAAGAATAGAAATTATGAGTGACGAAAATATAGCAGAGGATAGTGCAGAATTAGGAGAAAAAATTGTTCGTATTTTAAAGACGATCTATGATCCGGAAATTCCTGTAGATATCTACGAACTAGGGTTGATCTATGACGTTTTGGTGAACGAAGATAGTGAGGTTAAGATATTGATGACTCTTACTTCGCCAAACTGTCCTGTGGCGGAATCCTTGCCTGCAGAGGTAGAGGAAAAAGTAAAGTCTTTGGATGCCATTAAAGATGCTGAGGTAGAAATTACTTTTGATCCACCTTGGACACAAGATTTAATGAGTGAAGAGGCCAAATTGGAATTAGGCCTATTATAAATTCTTGGGCTATGCCAGATAAGAATAAAATGTAAAGGGTCATGCAAGAGGAAATTATCAATAGAGTTGCGCAGAGCAAGTTGATCACCTTTAATCTGGAGGATTATTATCCTGAAGGAAATAGAGTGGCGTTGGATATCAAGGATTGGCTTTACGAAGGTTTTATTTTAAAGGAAAAAGAATTTAGGGCATATGTACAAGAGCATGATTGGTCTCAGTACAAGAATGCCTATGTAGCTATGCACTGTTCCACAGATGCCATAGTACCTGGATGGGCATACCTATTATTAACGATGCAACTAAGTCCATTTGCCAAAAAAATTGTTCAGGGTAGTTTGGCGGACTTGGAAACCTTGTTGTACCAATCTATTTTGGATGATTTGGACTTTGCGGAATTTCAGGATAAATCGGTAATAATTAAGGGGTGTACCAAAAAGCCCGTACCGGCAAACGCTTATATTATTCTGGCCGATAAATTGAGACCAATAGCCAAATCCGTTATGTATGGAGAGGCTTGTTCGGCCGTTCCTCTGTATAAAAGAAAATAATAAAATCCTAATCAGAGATTTTATTTACAATTCTTACCTTTGCGCCACTATAAACTATAAACATTAATATCATGAAGAAGATTGTTTTAACCCTGGCCTGTGCTTTGGTAACAAGTATTGGTTTTTCACAAACCGAAGAGGAATTAAAGGCGCAAATAGGTCCAAAGAAAGATTCTATTGCGGCCATACAGGGTAGAGTAGATGCCTTACAAGGGCAAATAGATAAGTTACCGGGATGGAAAAAAGGTGCCTTTGGTACTATTGGTGCCAACATCAGCAGCTTTAACAACTGGTACGGTCAAGGTACACCAGATTTGTCTTCTGGTAATATTGGGGTGACTTTGAACGCATTTGCTAATTTGACCCAAGAAAAATTCTTTTGGAGAAATTCAGGTAATATCAACCTAGGCTGGGTAAAGTTTGACGATAAGAACGATCCAACAGACGATGACAGCTTTAAGCAAGGTACAGATGTATTCAATATTTCATCTTTATACGGTAGAAAATTAAGCGAAAAATTCGCTATTTCCGGATTAGGGGAATATAGAACTACCATTTTAAACAATTTTAACGATCCTGGCTATTTGGATTTAGGTGTTGGTGCTACATGGACACCTATAGCAGATCTAGTTGTGGTAATCCACCCATTGAACTACAATTTTGTGTTTAGTGATAACGATGCGGTTTTTGAGTCTTCTTTAGGTGCCAAGATCGTTGCGGATTACACTAAAAAGATTGGAGCGGTAAACTTTAAATCTAATCTTTCTATGTTCCAAAGCTATAAGAGTGGTGATCTTTCTAATTTAACTTGGATCAACTCATTTGGTTACACGTTATGGAACGGTATTGGTTTAGGTTTTGAATTTGGTTTGCGTGACAACAAGCAGGAAGCTTTAAATTTTGCATTGAACCAAACACCTGCAACGGCTACTTCTTTTGATGATGTAGATAACAAATTGCAAACCTATTTCTTGGTTGGACTTAACTATGCCTTCTAAGCGTTTAGAATAAACAATAAATGTATTTAAATAAAAAAGCCCTCTTTTTAAAGAGGGCTTTTTTCGGTTAAGTAATTATCGTAAAATTTGGGATTTTACTTTTAGTTCTAAATAAGTTAAATATCGATTTGGGGTCAACACTTATACTTAAACACAATGTAAAATTAGACCAATACTTTAGTTGTCGATAATTTATGTTGTGAACCAACTTTAATTTGTGGTGAAATTTATCAATGGTTTTATTTCATCGATGAACTACACTTTTTTAATTATAATTGGTAATTAATACTGATCTAAATGCTCAGGATATAAAAAGTTGTTATACGGAAAACGGGTTACATGAATATCCCTTACTTCATTATAGACCCTCTTTCTAAATTCATCCAAATTCTCTTTGTTTAGGGCAGAAATGAATAGGGCACGGTCTCCAACCTTTTCCATCCAGGTATTTTTCCAATCAGCAATGCTAAAATGTTTTCCAGTGCGTTCCGTAATAAGATCATCCTCGTCTATGGTTTCATGTTCATACTGATCGATCTTATTGAATACCATAATGGTCTTCTTTTCCGAGCTTTTAATTTCAGAAAGAATTTTGTTCACGGATTCTATATGTTCCTCAAATTGTGGGTGAGAAATATCTACCACATGCAAAAGCAAATCGGCCTCCCTAACTTCGTCCAAGGTACTTTTAAAGCTCTCTACCAATTGTGTGGGCAGTTTTCTAATAAATCCTACCGTATCACTTAAAAGAAAGGGCAAATTACCTATAACCACTTTTCTTACGGTGGTATCTAAGGTAGCGAACAACTTATTTTCCGCAAAAACATCACTCTTACTGATCACGTTCATGAGGGTAGATTTACCTACATTGGTATATCCTACCAACGCCACCCTTACCAAGGCGCCACGGTTGCCCCGTTGGGTCTCCATTTGGCGGTCAATTTTGGTCAGTTTCTTTTTCAGTAGCGTAATACGGTCCCTAACAATACGTCTATCCGTTTCAATTTCCGTTTCACCGGGTCCACGCATACCAATACCCCCTTTTTGACGTTCAAGGTGGGTCCATAGTCCGGTAAGTCTAGGCAAGAGGTATTCGTATTGGGCCAATTCTACTTGTGTGCGTGCATAACTGGTCTGGGCCCTTTGTGCAAAAATGTCCAAGATCAAACTGGTACGGTCAATAATTTTACAACGTAATTGTTTTTCAATGTTTCGTTGTTGCGCCGGTGTCAGTTCATCATCAAAAATAACAGAGCCTATTTCATGCGCTTGTACATATTTCTCTATCTCCTCCATTTTACCCGTACCAATTAAGGTTTTTGGATTGGGAATATCCATACGTTGTGTAAAACGCTTATAAACTTCACCTCCGGCGGTATAGGTAAGAAACTCCAGTTCATCTAGATACTCCTTTACCTTTTCCTCATTTTGTTCTTTATTGATGATCCCAATAAGAACCGCTTTTTCATAATTTGTTATCTTCTTTTCTATCATAATAATGTAAAGTGCAAAATTAAGCATTTAGCTATAAGCCATTTCGTATTTTTATTGATTCAATAAAAAGTTACATGCGCATTCCTTTTTTTAAGAAAAAGCCTAAAAAGCAACAATATACCGTGGCATTCTACAATGTAGAAAATCTATTTGATCCACGGCGTAATTCCAAGATATTAGATAGTGATTATACGCCTACCGGAATTAAGAAATGGACCATGGAGCGCTACCAACGTAAATTAAAGAAATTGGCAAAGACCATGGTACAAATTGGAGCGGACGGTTTCCCTTACCCACCCGCTATTCTAGGTTTGGCCGAAGCCGAAAACAATCAAGTGCTCAAGGACCTTTTGGAAACCGAGCCATTAGAGGGATTAGGATATGGCTTTGTGCATTTTGATTCTCCCGATGAACGCGGTATTGATACGGCATTAATGTACCGGAAAAAATTCTTTAAGGTAATCCATGCAGAACCACTTGCCTTAATGGTAGATAATGCGGGCGGAATAAGGGATACTACAAGGGATATTCTGTATGTGAAAGGGGAATTAAATAAGGAACTGATTCATATGTTCATTAGTCATTGGCCTTCTAGACGTGAAGGGGACGTGGCTACAGCCTATAAGAGGGTTGCGGCTGCAGAGGAAATCATTCAGCGAATAGATGTTATTAAACAAACGGAACAAGACCCTAATATCATTGTAATGGGCGATTTCAATGATGATCCTTCCTCAGAAAGTATGCAACTACTCAAAAATAAGGGTGAACTCTTTAACCCTATGGAAAGATTACATATTCCCGGTAGCCAAGGCACTTCTGTCTATAATATGAAATGGAATCTCTTTGATCAGATATTGGTGTCCAGCTCCTTCTTTAATTTTGAAAAAGGGACGCATAGTTTTGATGAAGCAGCCATCTTTAAACATAAATCCTTAATGGAGAAAAAAGGAAAATATAAGGGTACTCCGTATAGGACTTTTGTGGCCCATAAATATATGGGCGGGTATAGTGACCATTTCCCAGTGTACGCTATGTTTACTTATAACACATAAAGTACGTTTTGATGGAAAATGCCTACACCACAGAAAAGTGAGGTTTCACAACAACTTTGCTAGTATGCCAGTGTATTTCATCGAATAAATCATACCATTCATAGATAGTGGTAAAAGGATCATATATTTGTAGTCTAAATCTTACAGACCTACCAACCTATGAATATCCGTATTAAAACGTACCGCAGTTTTAACATACTTCTTGTATGTTGTGCACTATTTTGGGGTATGCAGGTAGTAATTGGTCAGACTATTGATCAACGTTTAAAGATTACCGGCAATACGAACATTTCTACCCTAGATAATTTCAAAACAAGCTTACAATTAGAATATGATGCCAAAACATTACGAATAAAAAAATTGGCAGCTCAAAATAATTGGAAGTTAAAAGAAACCTTGGAAAATGGTAAAAAGGTGTCATTACAGGAAATAGGTGATGACGGTACACCCTTATATTATGAAACCTATGCAGATGAAGCGGGATTTGTTTCTAGGGCCACTACCTTAAACACAAATGGACTTTTGGGATTAAATCTTGATGGTGAAAATTTGGAAGTAGGTGTCTGGGATTCTGGCGTTGCTTTGGAGAACCACGTGGAATATACCACAAGAATGCAAATTGGCGATGAAGGTGCCGAGGTAGATAGGCATGCTACCCTTGTTACCGGTAGTATTATATCAACAGGTCTTAAAAGAGAAGCTAAAGGGGTTGCCAATAAGGCAAAGGTGGTTAGTCATGATTGGAGCAGGGATAAAATAGAGGTTGCTGAGGCTGCTGCCAATGGTATGCTACTTTCCAATCATTCTTACGGAATAATGGCAGATAGGGTACCGGATTGGTATTTTGGCGCCTATACCAAAGTGGCTCAGGATTGGGACAAGATTATGTACAACGCACCATATTATTTAATGGTTTCCGCAGCCGGTAACGCGCAAAAGAGCAACGACAATGCCTTACCTTTATTTGGTAAGATCAATGATGGTTATGATGTCTTGTTAGGTTTTACATTGGCTAAAAATGGTATTACCGTGGCCGGTGCAAATTCTGAAATAGATAGACATGGTAATCTTAAAAAAGCCACTGTTTCGGGGTATAGTAGTTTTGGTCCTGTAGACGATGGTAGAATTAAGCCGGATCTAGCGGGTAACGGTTCTTCTATTCTATCTACGGATTCATATAGTTCCACTAGTTATAATATTTCTTCCGGTACGTCTATGGCCACGCCTGGTGTAACCGGGTCATTGCTGCTTTTACAACAGTATCATGAAGAGCTATATGGTAGTTATATGCGTGCGGCAACCTTAAAAGGCTTGGCACTGCATACGGCAGATGATGTAGATGCACCTGGGCCTGATTATAAAATGGGTTGGGGCGTAATGAATAGTAAACAAGCGGCAGAGCTGTTATTTAACAAGGATTTTTCTAGCTATATAGCCGAAGAAACATTAGAACAAGATGCCACTTTTTCTATGGATGTTCGGGCAGAGGAAGGCCAGACCCTTAGTGTTTCTATTTCTTGGACGGATGTTGCCTGTAGTTTTGTCAATAAAGGCGAACTGAACAATACCACCAAGGCCCTTGTCAATGATTTGGATATAAGGATAACCCAAGACGGGAAAACATTTTTACCATGGAAACTTGATCCTGCTAAAGCCAGTAATGCTGCAAGTAGAGGAGATAATCAGGTAGACCCTTTTGAACGTATTGATATACCTAATGCCAGAGGAAATTATACCATTACCGTTACCCATAAAGGAAAGCTACAAAGCAATGTTCAGGACTTTTCCTTAATTCTTAGCGGTGCACAAATGAATGGGTGTACGGTAGAGGCTCCTGAGAAAATTGAAATAGAAACGGTAGACGATGCCCAATTAAACTTTACTTGGGAACAGAATACCGATGCCCTTTATGAAGTGCAATACAAGCAAGTAGGTGAAAACGAATGGACTACCGAATATGTTAGTGAAAACTCCTTTTCTTGGAACGGATTAGTAAAGGAACAGACCTATACCTTGAGAATTAGATCGTTTTGTTCACAGAATGTAGCTTCTGAATATGGGTATGCCGTAACATTTACCTTTAGTGGTGAAGAAACGGTCCTGAATAGCTTCAATTCGTTAAATGGTGGATCAGAGGTTGCTTTTACGGTGTTTCCCAATCCAGCGTTTGATGAAATTCAATTAAACGTAACCACTACGGATACTACCATGTATAGGATCGTGAGTACAAATGGGGTAGCCTTAAAAATGAATAAGGTAACTAATTCTAGAATAGATGTTTCTGACCTACCACCTGGTCTGTATGTGCTGCAAGTTCAAGATTTTGGATTTAGAAAAAGTACCAAATTCTATAAATATTAAACTATTGAATACGTCTGCTTTGTGTGGTAAAGGAAAGTCCCTGTTGGCCTACGGTAGAATTCATGACTCCTTCAAATAACGGTTCCGGGCACCCTACAGGTGTTTTCCATTCAAAAATAAAATTGGATCCCGTACCTCCTTCAACATCCATTTCATCAATTATAATTTCAGTAGTTTCCAATGGGGCCAAATAAATAGGGTGTTTAAAATAACTTCTTAATGCGGCGCCATGGGTATCAAAATAGGCCCCTTTTAATAAGTAAATGGTATCTTTTTCACTGGTGTTCCTTAAACTGACCATAGCGGTTAGGTTATGGGTTTTATGCTCGCTACTGCTATAAATTTGCGAGTAGATAGATAAATAGGATTTACCATGTACCAAAGAATCCTTTGTGGGCACCGTAATTTCTCTCTTAGACCAATTTTCAGGATTTATAGAGCTTATTTCCTTTTCTTGCATACAGCCTGCAACCAATGCAATTACTGCGAATACTACCATGTATTTTTTCATAAATAAGACACTTTTAAAACCAGGGTGACCCCAACAAAATTACATTATTCGTCCAGTTTTTATATCGTTCGGTGCTATTTTTTAATTTAAACCTTAAGGGTTGCTTACTTTCTTTATTTCATCACTTTTTAGTACTTCCTGATTTCTAAGTCGCAGATATACTTGGGCTGTGGTCACCACATCCAACTCACAATACTTTATTATCCTTTTAAGATTGTTTTCCTCATAATATACGTTCCTTACCATGCTGCCATCAATATCTTCTTTTGGGGAGGGTATCCCTAGAATATGCGCCATTAATTTTAAGGAGGTATAATGCTTGTAATCTCCAAATTTCCATAACTCCATGGTGTCTATATGGGGGACTTCCCAAGGTTTTTTCCCGAACAGGTCTAGTTTTTGTGGTAAGGATATGCCGTTTATGATCATTCTGCGGGCAATGTAGGGAAAATCAAATTCCTTACCGTTGTGCGCACAGAGCACATACTTGGCATGATTAAAATGTTCATCCAATAGATTTTTGAAATATTGCAAAAGTTTTATTTCCTCTCCATGAAACGTGGTAACCCTAAAATTTCTAGCATCACCTTGAAAAGTCATATAGCCTACGGATATACAAATAATCTTACCGAATTCTGCCCAAATACCGGCACGCTCATAAAATTCCTCTGCTGTTATTTCGTCTTTTCTTTGGTATTGGGTCTTATGCGCCCAAAGTTCTTGGGTAGTTTCATCCAATTGGTCAAACGAACGCTTTTCCGGTACGGTCTCAATATCTAAAAACAAGATATTTTCAAGATGTATTTTGTCTGGCATAGATGGTTAAGATACTAATAAGTAGATAATTATGGTAATTTCAAATTATTTACTACTCAACGTAATCGTATATATTTTAGCTTCAATGGCCCATCTGCTTAAGCCCGTATAACCCATCATAGAATGATTTTCGATAGATGACTCATAAATGCTTACCAGACGCTGATAAACAAGGCGTTAGCGTAAAAAACGGAAAGGGTATCCATTAAAAATGTATAGCATTAGCTCTAGTAACGATAGGGTATAGGAGGGGTATTTGTTTAGTTTTTGGAAGAAGGTGTTTGTTCAACTGAATTCATCATGTTAAGTGCCGATTTTGCCAGACCACTACCGGGGAATTCCTTTAAAGTGCGCTCATAGTATTCCTTGGCTTTGTTTCCGTCACCAATTTGAGAATAGCAATATCCAATATTGGCCAATGCCATTTCTCTATAGGACATTTTAGAGGAACTCAACAATGTTACCATTCTATACTTGTCAACCCATTCATGTTTGCTAAAGAACGTGTAGCTCTTCTCAAAGTCGGAAATGGCTTCTTTGTAATTTTCTGAATTATTGTTTTTTATCCCATTTCTATGGTCTTTAGAAATTAGGTTTCTTAAGATGAATGAGGTTAATATATAGGTTATTGCACCAAAAAGAAATGCATTTTCTGGATAAATCTGATACCATAACCAGACCATACCCGCCATAATTATTAAATGCGGAATTATTGCGATATAATTGATTTGTCTAACCTTAGGTGTTTTAGAACTCATTGTTGATCTCTATGTTTTGGTGGGGTAATTTTCTTTTCTAATTCCAAATGGCATTGGATTTGGTCAATATCACGGGGTCCTTATCCGTAATTAAAATGGTTTGTTCATGTTGGGTTACATACCCGCCTTTGTTACCAACCAATGTCCAGCCATCATTTAATTCTACTGCTATGGTAGATTTTGTTGAAATGAACGTCTCTATGGCAACTGTGGTATTTTTTTTAAATCTTTCACGATTTGTCCTGACCCTATAATTTAAAATGTTGTCCGGTTCTTCATGTAAACTTCTGCCCACACCGTGGCCAGCGAGGTTTTTAATGACTTTAAATCCAGATTTTCTTGCTTCCGTTTCTATAATTTGTCCAATGTCCGCTATTTTCACCCCTCCTTTAATGTTCGTAATGGCTTTTTTTAGAATGTCCTTAGAAGCATCTACAAGTGGCTGATGGTTATGAATGTCTTTTCCAAGAACAAAGGAACCGCCATTGTCTGACCAAAACCCATTCAACTCTGCCGATACATCTATATTTACCAAGTCACCTTCTTGAAGTATTTTATTTTCAGAAGGAACACCGTGGGCAACTTCTTCGTTAACACTTATGCAGGTATAGCCGGGGAAATTATAGGTTTCATAAGGTGCAGACTTTGCTCCATAGCGTTTTAAGATGTTACCGCCATAATCGTCCAATTCTTTTGTGGACATGCCAACTTTAGCATACGTTCTCATTAATTTTAGTGTAGTACCTACGACTTCACTAATTTTCTTCATTCCAATTAATTCAGATTCTTTTGATATGGACATGTTGTTCTTTTAATTTGCAAGAAGCGTATTTATAATGATTTGTATTCTTTAAACATAAAGATAGCTTTTTGCGTAGCATATTTGTTATAGAAATTCGCAAGCAATAAATTTTGGATGTTTTGTTACATGGATGGATGCAATTGAAATCCCTCTTTATATTTTAGATGCGTACCTGATATGCAAGAAATAAGCATCCCATAATAATGGCAATGTTTATACCCGCTCTTACTATCCATGGATATTTTGAGTAATCAATTTTTGCATAGTCACTCAGCACCACACTAAGTCCCATAAATAAAAACCACGGAGTTAATAGAAGAATAAACTCCCATTTTAATAACATTCTCGCTAGGTCATGGAGGAATCCGCAGACAACAAAAGTGAGTATAAGCGATAATGATTTAGGCAATATGAGTTTAAGCGGTTTAAATATATATAGCCCCAGATAATACCCCCAGATTGGATTCCAGTAGTGCCAAAATACCGAGAACTTACCCGCTCCCAGAGACCTGCTCAACATATTACGAAGCGAATGGCTGTTACCCATTGGTACCCCATTTCTTCTTTTTACGTAATCGGATAAATTCAAACTATTAAAATTTAAAGGATATTAGCTGTTAGAACTTCTACTCAATGCCATATGTAATGTTGGGTATGGTTTGCCAGAAGAATCCAACGCTGAACGATTTATAGTTTTAAATCCACAATGTTTATAAAACCCTACAGCTTGTTCATTCTGTTCATTTACATCAACTTTAGTTACCTCTAAGTGGTCAATAGCATATGCTAATAATGTTTTTCCTATTTTTTTGCCTCTATATTCAGGGTGAATAAATAACATTTCTAAATTTTGGTCTGCTACTCCAAGAAAGCCAATTATTTTTTCATCATCATTACGTATACCCCTTAATTCAACCGCATCTAAATACGTATTTAAAATTAATGGTTTAAAGTATTCAATATCCTCTTCTTTTAAAAAGTGGTGTGTTGCCCTAACTGAAGCTTCCCAAAGTTCAACTACACTTTTATATTCTTCTTTCTCTATAGTATCAATTTTGTTTATCATTTTTCTAGTTTGTGCTTCCGCTGTATATTAGAATGACCTGGATTGATGACCGATATAAGAACAGGTCTTTTAATAATCTACACCATAATAAATTCCTTTGTCCAAGTCACATTTTTTTAAATACGCTAATAAAATCTTTTCTTGGATAATTCCTCTGCTACCAAAAAAGCTTATACTATCATTGTCTTTATGTACTAAAATAACAACTGGTTCACCTTCCTTGAGTATGTAAGGAGAATATATTTCATATCCTTTTGAAGGATTTTCTTTTTCCAAATTATAGATAAAATGAATATCTTTTTTTATGAAGTTATTTATAGCACTTTTTTTGTAAACTTTTGTAATTATACCTTGTACAGGAAGGAAGTCTTCATCATTATAATCCTCATAATCACGCTTATCTTTATGATTACAGCTTATAATTATAAAAAACAAGATGATAATCTTTTTCATTGGTTATGGTCAGTATTGTACAAGCTGTTACTATAAAATAGTTATTTACTATAGTTTTAAAATAAAGTAAAGCTGGCGCATATAAACGTCAATTTTAGATAGGCACGGTAATTAGTTCGTAAACACATATATTACCAGCAATGTAATCAAACAAAATAAAATGAAGTAGTCCTGAATAAAAGAAGGCGAGTTTTTTATGAATTGAATAGTTGATAATCCATGTAAATAACTGCTCAAAACAAGGTTATGATTCCGTAGTGTTATAAAAATTGCAGGGTTAAAAAACCTATTGGTTTAATTTTTATTAGCCTATTAGCAGGAGAGAGGGTAATAATCGGATGATACGTTAAGTCGGAAAGGATATGTTCAATTTTTAATTTTGCTCAAAATAAACTTATCGGTATCTAGTGCAACTATTTTAAAATTTTGGCCTTGTAGATCAATGGGTACCGTACTTGAAAGCTGCATGGATTTTTCATTGATTTTCCATGTTCCTTGCGAGTAAAATTTTGACATATTTTTCCCGTTAAGACATTTTAGAACATAAGAATCTGTTATGGTACTGTCATTTGAGATGGTCAAGATGGATCCATAGTCCATATTTGCATTTTCAATTCTTCTATATTCCAATAGTTGCTCGTTATTTTCATCGGATAATAACCAAGACCCTTCTAAATGCTCCAGCGCCACCTTGTTGCTTTTACATGAAAAAAGTACGGTTATCAAAAACAAGCCCATTACGTATCTACCGGTAGTTTTCATAATCATTGCTATTTAGAATCAAAACGTATTTTCATACGTTTATCGCTGTTTAACAGAAAGTTACAAAAAATTTTCGAAAGGTCTTATGCTGTTTTTTAAAAAGGGTAGGTCTTAGGAATCTGCTAAGTACACATTTGGCGTTCCTGAAATACCAACGTTTTTTACCTTTTGTTTAGTGGTTTTCCTTATTTCTTTCAAATTCTGCGGTTCGCTGTAGTTGTTCCTCAAGGTTCCATTCAAAATCAAATCTGTTCTTTAGAAATATAGCAATGGAGTCCAGACCAATTTCTGTTCTTCTTTTATCTATATTTTCCGGGTCATAAACGGGCCATAGATTAAAGCTTTTGGTTTCTGGGTAGTATTTCATTTGTCCCCCATAAATTTGTAAATCGCCCCTTTCTGTGGCAATTCTATCTTCTGCTCGTACAAGGAACCTGGGTTCCAATTTTTTCTCTTTTACGGCTTGCCGCATTAGTGGTAGGTAGTGTATGCGCACGTCATTGTCAGCATGTTGAATAACATTGCAAAGGGTCCAATTGCCTTGTTCCCCGGCCATTTCTTTGGTAGGCCAGCCATAGGTGTCCAAAATATCTTTAACGCGTCGTTCATTAATGCTGTGGTTGCGCTTATAGATGGCTTGTTGTTGCTTTACTAAATCCGATTCTGCACCATACAGCTTCATAAGCGAATCTCGTAACGTTATGGGGCCTTGTTCCATATTCCAGATGGTATCCAGCACTGCAATGAGGTTTTCCTGATGCTCCACCGCTTTAGGGGCCTCTTTTGACTTGTTTTTACACCCACAACTCATTAGTACCAGTAAACCGAATATTAATTTCTTCATGTACTTAAAGTTAAGCAATTAAGCCTTTATTATTTTTGTGCGATGTTACCTGGGGATTTCATCCGCAATTTCTTTCAATAATTTTGCGGTTTTTGAATTTATATCTCCATTGTACACCACATCCGATGCTTTTTTATCCGTCAGCATTTGGTAAAATATGCAGGCGTTTAAAAATGCACCATTGGTATTTGGGTGGATGTCATCCTCATAAAGTTCAATTTCAGGAAAGGAGGTCCTAACTTTAAATACTTTGCTACTGTGGTTAGATTTTAGGAGGTCGTTTTCTTTGGCAAGCCAATCATACGCCTTGTTAATTTCCGTAATCTCGTGCTCCAAACTCTCAAGAACGGGGGAGCAGCATTTTTCTTTTTCTATGGATGGGTCAATTGAGCGGGATGCATAGCAGTATTGTTCCGGATATTTATTTTTAGAGGGCCACGTGTTGAAAAGTATAAACTTGCAATTAGGATTGGAAACTAACTTTTTAATCTCGGAAATGGCCTTGTTGGTTCTAAATTCCCTGTTTTCCGGGATTAAAACATTTACGAGCCATTGAAAATTCTGAAGGAAATTTCCAAGTAGACCAAAACCAAGCAATTGTTTATACACGTTATTAACCACTTCGTTTTTTTCTAGCTTAGATTAGTTTGTCAAATTTCAATTTAGTTAGAAGTCAATGTAAGATTTTAATTTTTCCATTTAGCTATTTCGTACTTTCAATCAGACAAAGAAAATTGCATTAGCCTAGGTGTTTTTTTAAATCAATCACTTTTTTAATTCTTTAAAGTTAACAATGCAATATCTTTAATTACTTGTGTTGGTGAATTGCAATCACAATTACTTAAACCAATAACATAAATATCCTTACTTGGAATATAAACTCCCATTGATTTATAACCAAAAATACTTCCTCCATGTTGTCTTGTTTGGTTGTTATGCATTTCTTTTAAATGCCAACCATAACCATAATTGAATTCTTCGTCATTATTTAATTTGTATTTGGTGAACGCTTTTTCTGATGTTTTTGAATTTATCAAAAGATTTTTGTTTAATGCATTTTGCCATTTCAACATATCATTTACTGTTGACATTATTGAGCCGGAAGAAAACGGAATACTATAACTTATTTGAGTTTTATTTACATATCCATTTTTTTTCTTATGATAACCATAAGCTCTTTTGGGTATAATTTTTCTATCACTACTATAATAAGATGTAGTCATGCCAGCTATATCAAAAATATTTTTTTGGATAAAATCTTCATAGCTTTCTCCGGAAACAATTTCTATAATATATCCCAAAAGCACATATCCCGAATTATTGTAGGCAAACTTTTCGCCGGGTAAAAATTCTACAGGTTCATTTTTAAAAAAATCAACCATCATTTTTGGTGTCATTTCTTTTTTTGCAATACCCCAAAGAGATTTCATTTTTGTAAAACTTTTAATTCCAGAAGTATGTGTTAATAAATGATGCAAGGTGATTTTGCTCCCCATAGGATAATCTGAAACGTATTTAGAAACTGGGTCATTCACATTTAATTTGCCTTTTTCTTCTAATATTAGAATTGAAATAGCCGTAAATTGTTTTGTCATGGAGCCAATTTGAAATACATTTTCAGAAGTTAAATTGACATCTAGTTCTAGATTGGCTTTTCCTAGTGATTTTTGATAAATAGGTTTTCCTCCTTTTGCAACTAAAAATTCACCACCTGGTCCATTTTTATCATTGAATACATGTAGAAGTAAACTGTCTATTTTAGATTCAAGATCTTGTGCAGCAACTGGATATGCCAAGTTGCTAAAAATGATAAAAAAAGTTACATACAGATGGGGTAATTTATAATGTATACCTTTCATTTTATAGTTCTTGATTGCTTAATTATTTATCTAGATTTTCGGTCATTTTATAACCTACAAATAATGATACACCTGCCATTAAAAATATCATTGCAGGGTAAATGGCACCTTTATCAAATGTTGTGTAAATAGATAACAGCAGTGCAATAAAAACGCCAATGCCAATCCCCATTAACAAAAGTGCTAGATTTAAAAGAATTATTTTCTGAAAAGAATTACTGTTCTTACCAAAAATACTTGCGTCTGCTCCTTTTTCAATAAGCGCTAGACGTTCTTTGTTTCTAGTAGATAAATAAAGGTAAACGATACCGAAAATTGCTAAAAACAAACTTATTGGAATTAAAATATTAGTGTCCATAATTTTTATATTTAAATTGATTAATAATTAAGGTGTTCATTAGCTATGACGGCTATAGTTTCATTTTGGTTACACATTATTAATAATTTTTTTAAGAGTTATGTGTAACCATTTGCGGTTTATTGTCGTCTTATCAGTTATATGGGTTTTATAAACGACCAACATCATATTAATCTAATATTAGAAGGAAATACAAATGAATTTTCTGTGTTGGTAAATCAATACAAGAACTTAGTCTTTACACTATCATATAAAATATTAAAAAGTAAAGAAGAAGCAGAAGAGGCTTCACAAGATACTTTTGTAAAAATTTATCGTTCATTGCATAAGTTTAAAGGAGACGCTAAATTTTCAACTTGGATTTATAAGATAACTTATAATACCTGTTTGGATAAATTAAAAAAATGTAAAAAAATAAACTCAACTATTTATATAGAAGATTTTAATAAGCATCAAGTACATGCAATGGAAGATGTTCTAAACAATATTGATGATAAAGAAAGAAATCAAAAAATACAAGAGTGCTTGTTTCTTTTACCCAGTAAAGAAGCATTTTTATTAACCTTATATTATTTTGATGACCAGTCTACAGAAGAAATTGCTAAGATTTTGGATTGTAGTGCTAATAATGTTAAAATAAAACTATTTAGAAGCCGAAAAAAACTGGCTTCAATCTTAAAAAGGCAATTAGAACCCGAAATACTTGCATCTTATGAAAGAAAATAACGATAAACTTTTAGAAAAATTAGTAGATAAGATGATGAAAGATTCTCCAGTGGAATCCCCTTCTTTTGATTTTACAGCAAATGTAATGTCTAAAGTTTTTAAAACTAATGAAGCTTATTTGTACAAACCATTGATTCCTAAATCGGTTTTCTTTATCATTTTTGTAAGTGTTATTCTCTTGTTTATGTACGCTTTTATTAATGGTGAAGCATCAACAGATAGTTGGGTTAATCATTTAAATTTCACCAAGGCTTATAGTAAGTTATCAATTTCATTTTTAAGTGTTTCAAAAGAGACAACTTATATAATTTTCGCAGCAACTTTAATGTTTTTAGTTCAAATCACATTCTTAAAAAAATACTTTGACAATAAGAAAATGTTCTAATTTAGAAAATGAATTTTTTAATTTTCAAGTAATGAATGGTAACGCAGCGCTATGTACGACATCTGCGAAAACAATGGGCGAGTAGTAGCGTTGGCAAAACGAGATGTAGCACTTAGGGTCAACGTAGGAGTCACGAGCGTAGCGAACACATGAATACCTATTAAAAACAATAAACAAGTTTATGAATAATGCAACAACATCGGTTAGGCTAAGCGTAGTGCGGAAGTAGGGAAACTTTTCGTTTCCGTCTGCGCACGAAGCTAAAGCTTATTGTTTAGTTTTATTTTTTCTTGTTCTACAGCTAAATCCATAAGATTTAGCGACTTTATAAATATATACAGACCTTTCGTTTTTGCCCTAAAGTCCGCATTACGTTTAGGCATTGAGGCTGTTGCACAACCATAAAATAGGCTTAAAAATCTATTTTTTTAAGTTTATCAAAATCATAAATAATTGGTTGTAAGATATTTAATTTTGTCAAACCATCTTAATATCATCTATTTATTTTAAAAAAGGAGTTGTGCAACGGTTACCATTGTTACCAAACGTTTTTTATTTCAAATCTTCATTTATTGCAATTAACATTAATCCTTCAAGAGTATACCTTCTATAAAATTTCATAAAAGCCATAAAGAAAATGTATGCTATTAATGATAATAACGATAGAATAATTATGATTGTTAAATTACCTAGTTCGGAAAAATGGGTGAATATTATATACCAAAATGAAATTGTTGTAATCAGGGTTAATGTTCTTAAAAATCCATAAAGAACCACATAATTGACCATTTTGAATTGATGATTTTTGGAATGTTCAAAAGTATAATGTGTAATTATTCGATGAAAGTCATAATCTCTAACTTTTATGACGTCATATCCATTTAATTGTCCATCCGCTAGTCGATTAAATAATTTCTGCCCTTTTAAAATAATTAAGTCAATTAGAAATTTATCCAATTTTCTAGTGTAGAAATTTTTAAAGCCTAAAACTTCTCCAAGAATTAAATCAAGAACAGTAACTGGAAACACAATTAGGATTAAGCAAATACGCCAAACTATACCTCGTTTGCTTTTGGTAGCCCAAAAACCAGAGTAGTCAAATCCAAGTAAGTATTTTGAAGGATAATTATATTTCCAATTTGCATAACGTTCAATTGTAATAGAAGATATAAAGTTTAGCAAATGACCGAGAGAATAACTGATTATTATAAAAAATAGGACCTTATCTAATTGAAAGTCATTGTTCTTAGCTATAAAGTTTTTTAATTCAAAATTCTCTGATAGATTTTCAACATAATCTATAAAGAGAACTAAATAAAATAATAATGCGCCTGGAATAAAATAACCAAGAAAATCATAAAGAGAAAATGGATTTTGTCTTATCATATTATTATTTCAAATGTTTGGTAACGTGTTTGTGTATGATTTCGTTGCGTGTTTCAGCAACTAATTTAGCAAATACACACCGAATAGAAAATCCGTGAGGATTTTCGTAAGTAAGCGAGTACTAGCAATGAATTATACACGTTGTGCTTGTTGCATAACCATAAAATAAGCTTAAAAACCTTTTTTTTTAAGTTCATAAAAATTATAAACAGTTGGTTGTTAGATGTTTAAATTTGTTAAACCATCTGAATATCATCTATTAATTTTATAAAAGAAGTTGTGCAACGGTTACCGTTGTTGTGCAAAGTATTTTTTCTAATTACTCTTTAGAATTACAATAATTTTCATTCTTGGTAAATTCGTATCTGGATTAATACTTTTACTCAAAAACTCAATCTTAATATTTATAATCTCGTATTCAATTTCATATTCCGCAATGTCATCTTCCAATTCGTGTTTTTTCCTAAACTCAATTGACCAATTTGATTGAGATAAATATATTTTATCGCCAATTTCGATGTTATAAATATTCACATCATCGAAATTATACTTTGTATTTATTGTGTTCTTTAAATGTTCATAGAAAAATGCTTCTACACCAGTATAATGGCTCGTTTCAAAAGTGTCTTTTTGTCTCTCGATTTTGGTTTCAATTTCTAAAAAGTCATTCAGATATGCTTGTTCTTCGTCATTCATAAAAATCCGTTTAATTCAATTTCTTATTAGTTTATATTTTCGTTGTTAATTTTTTAGTTCGTTTTTCGTTGCGTTCCGATATTTTGCACAACAATCATATATCTGCACAATTACACATATACCCTAATTTCGATGTATATGTGTATTAGTTTATTTTTCTAATCACTAATATACTATTCAAGAATAAACCTACAATTATTTGCGTATTTTCCATTACGGAAATCTATAATCGGCTCATATTTAACAGGTTTCAAAGGAAAAGTTAGGAAAGTGTTCTTAAAATTAGCAAACTAAGTACCTAGTCTGTTCGGGCAGAATATTTTCGTAACATCGCCAGGGTGGAGCGCCCACAGGGGAGTTATATGAAGGGTAAGCGGCAGAGCACGGTAGCGCCCGTTTTGGGAACCTTGACCCAGTTCATGGGACTGAGGAAGATACATACCATCGCATTCGCACTGGCGAACATTGACGTTCTACTACCAACAGGCTAAAAAAAAGCCTCTTAAAGAGGTTTATAATAATCCATTTTGTTGCCGGTCAAGGGCTTGTGTAACGGTTACTATTGTTAGGCATTAGTTATTTATTTTCTATAGAATGTACTACCACTTTGAGTTATGTTACCTGTTACATCAGCGAATTTAAGAGTAAGGATATTATTTTCAATTTTAAAAGTTTTATTGATTTTGTCGTTTAAAACCTTTTCTGATATTGTTTCTCCATTAATTGTTGTAATTTCTTTTTCATAAATTTCAGTAACTACATCTTTGTTTATAGAATAGGTTCCTAAATACGATGAAACCGTTGTATCTAATATCATTTGGTTTTCATATGATGTAATGGTTTCATTAATGACTATAAGTGCTCCATTAGATGTATATTCTAATGTATTAGTTTGTGTCATTTTAAAATTTTCATCTCCGCTAGATTCACTTTTATTTTCCCAAATTCCAATTATGGAGTGATCAATATCGTCTTTATCACAGGACAAAAAATTGAAACATACCATAGAAATAAAGGCTAAAGTAAAAGTCTTTTTAAAAGGAATATTGTTTAATAATTTGTTCATTTATTGATTTTATTGGTGCTATCGTGTTCGTATAAGATTATTTGCGTGGTTTAAGCACCTAATTTAGCAAATACAAACCGAATAGAAAATCCGAGAGGATTTTCGTAAGTTGGCTTGCACTTGCAATTAATTTTATACGGTGTTGTAAAACGTTATTATTCGATTTCTATATTCAAAACGGACTTTTTCGTTCTAAAATTGTTAGCTTTTATTAAATTCAATTCCGACTATACTTTCCGACGATATATTCTGATTTTTATTCTCAATTAAATATCCGTTAACATAAACATCATTTTTTTCATTCAGTCCAAAAAAGATATTCAGTTCCTTCTGTGTTTTTTGTTTAAATTCGTGAGTGACATTAGCTATTACAATTCCAGCATTTTTTTCGTTTTCAATAAACAGATAAGTAGCGCTTAATTTTCTTTCTTTGAAAATATTTAGTTCCAGAACTTTGTCAGTCGATATTTTGTTTAACAAATCAATACCTCCAATTATAGAGTCGTTTATTATTAAAATTGGTTTTTCAGCTTTCATTATGCTCATTTTTGAATTCTGATTTTGAGCGTAAGTTGAAAATCCGATAATTATAATTAGGAACAATGTTAATGTCGATTTCATTTAGTTTTTTTAATGTTTTACAACAATCGTTTATTTACACAATTGTACATATACCCCTAATATCAAGGAATATAGATAATAGCTGATTTTTCTATTCGCTTATATCCTATTCGAGAATAAACCTACAAATATTTAGGTATTTTCCATTACAGAAATCTATAATCGGCTCACATTTAACAGGTTTCATAGGATAAGTTAGGAAAGTGGTCTTAAAAATCACTAACCAACCACCTAGTCGGTTTTGTGTGGAAAGATGTAAGTACACCATGTGAAATGCTAGGATAGGTGTTACTGGAACATTGACCTAATGCATGAATTCCTTCATTTAGAGATGAAGTAGGGCCATTAACCGACTAAGCGGTTTGTTTTTAAGCAGGTAATCAAAATGGGTTTTAAAACAAACTTTGTTGTTTGTGCGGACTTTCATGCTCCAAAAGCCATTTTTTTCTATGTAGACCGCCCGCATATCCCGTAAGGGCGCCATCACTACCTATGACCCTATGGCAGGGCACCACGATCCATAACGGATTTCTACCATTGGCCGAGCCTACCGCCCGTATGGCCTTGGCATCGCCCAACTGTTTGGAGAGCTGAAGGTAAGATAGGGTTCTCCCATACGGTATGGTTTCAAGGGCTGCCCACACCTTTTTTTGAAATTCTGTGCCTTGCGGATTCAGTTTTAGGGAAAACTCCTTGCGGCTACCTTCAAAATATTCGTTGAGCTGGTATACGGCATCCTCCAATGATTCTGGGATAATATCGGTAAGGGGTTCTTCGGTATTTAAGATGACAATAGAGGATATTCCATCGGCATCACCAACAATTTTGGCAATACCTAGCGGAGTCTTTATGAATGCGGTATCCTCCATGGGTTTTTATTCTTTATCGGGACTGGGCTCTGCCGGTTTTTCTATCACTCCGGATTCTTTAGCGCGTACTTCCCAATTCTTACGGGCCAATGCCTGCAAATCGGCTATATTATCGCTCTCGTCCATAATTTCCAGCCCCAACAAGGTTTCAATAAGGTCTTCCATGGTTACTAGTCCGCTGACCGATCCATATTCATCTACGACCAAGGCAATAGCCTCGCGTTTTTCAATCAGGGTCTCGAACAACGTGGGGATGGGAGTGCTTCTACGGGTCACCAGAATCTCACGTTTTATTTCCTTTAGCGGAATATCACCATTCTGGTTGATCATTTCCTCCAAAATATTATCCTTGAGGACAAAACCGGTAATATTATCCATCTTATCCGTAAAGACCGGAATACGGGAAAATCGCAATTTCTGGTTATCCTTGAAAAAATCTGCAATGGTCTTCTCTTCTGATGCTATTTTCATTACCGCCCTAGGGGTCATGATATCCTTTACGAGAATATCCTCAAAACGGAGTAAATTTTTAATAATCGTAGATTCCGATTTTTCAAATACACCTTCCTTGTGGGCCATATCTGTCATGGCATGAAAGTCTTCCCGGCTTAAAACGCTGCCATGGTGTTTGCCGCCACCCACCATTCTGGTAAATAGGCGTAACAGCCATAACAGACCGGTATATTGTAGGCCTACGACCATAATTTTCAAGGTCTTGGCAGAAAAGTTGGCCAATTGTTTCCAGTAGGTGGCCCCTATGGTCTTCGGAATAATTTCCGATGCTACTAAAATTAAGATGGTCATAATGGTAGATACGATTCCAACCATAAGGTCTTCGGTAAATTCCATACCAAAAAGAGACCTGCTTTGGTTGCCGTAAAGGTCCGCATAGGCCGCTTTTGCCTGTACACCCACCAAAATGGCACCTACTGTATGTGCAATGGTGTTAATGGTAAGTATGGCGATCAAAGGCTGGTCAACATCCTTCTTTAGCTCTTCCAAGGTTTTGGCATAGCTTTTACCTTCCTTAAGCTTCACGTTAATAAACGTGGGCGTTATGCTCAGTAATACCGCTTCTAATATTGAACATAGAAAGGAAAAGAAAATTGAAATTAATGCGTAGAAAATTAATAGTCCCATACGGTTGTTTTAAACCTCTAATATATCAATAAATATACTAAGGTGTGTGCTGTAAAACGTTATCAAATGCCTTATAAAATACTTGTTGAATAGCAGGTCTTATGTTTAGGTCGTAAATATTGCGGTTTTCACGGGTGGGATATACCCTGTTGGATAGAAAGATATACACCAATTGATGTTCTGGATCTGCCCAAACAAAGGTACCGGTAAAGCCACTATGACCAAAACTAGATGCACTTACCTGGGCTGCCGGATAGGCATTCGCCAAGGTAAACTGATCGTTGTCCAAATAAGGTTTGTCAAAACCCAAGCCTCTTCTATTATCATTTTCCGGATATTGAACCCGTGTAAATTCTTTTACGGTGTTTTCTAGTAAATATCGTTTACCATTGAAAAGTCCACCCTGCACATACATTTGCATGATAATCGCCAAATCTTGCGCGGTGCCGAACAACCCGGCATTACCTGAAATACCGCCGAGGAGCGATGCATTTTCATCATGTACCCAACCCTGGGTCAAGGTATGTCTATAGATAGTGTCTACCTCCGTAGGAACAATGTTATTGCTGAATTTTTTGGTACTTGGGAGAAAACCGAAGGTTTTCATACCAAGTGGTTTATAAAATTCCTGTTCCATATATTCCGCATAGGGTGTCCCTGTTAACTGCGTAATCAACTCCGGAAAAATGAGGAAGGACAACCCTGAGTATTTGTATTTTTTCTCCTCAGAAACTTCCGACCGATTAATCATGCGATACATTTTTCTATGGAACCTGTTTTTAACATAGATTCCGTCAAAAGCTTCGTTGCTAAATCGTTTATTAGGAGTCCTACGGATGAACCTCTTTTTAAACCGACCGTTATTTTTTAAGGTCTTGCTCAAGTACACAATGTAGGGTTCTAGTCCTGCTTGATGCGCTAATATCTCGCGAAGCGTAATTTTTGCTTTGTCTTTCTGTCTTTTCCAGGGTTTCCAATAGGTGCTAAAAGGGACATCCAAATTCAACTTGCCTTCATCTACTAATTTCATAATAGCAGGTAGGGGACCTAAAATTTTGGTGACCGATGCCAAATCATATACATCATCTAAGGCGACAGGTTGAATGCTATCGTAGGTATGAAATCCGTAGGCGTTATGAAAAATGATGTTTCCTTCTTTAGCAACCAAAATCTGAGCACCTGGAAAGGCCTCATTTTTTATACCATTTGTTATAATACTGTCTACTTTGCTGTAAATGGCGATAGAATCCAATTCATAGGTCGCCAAGGAAGCTTTTTGTAAACTAGAACCTACCGGAAGCAACAAGGGTTTGTCTTCGCTCTTCTGGGCAACCCCAATCAAACAAAATAAACCGAAAAGTATAAACAAATAGCTGCGCATATTATCCTAAAAGTTTTACGGCATCTTTGGCGAAGTAACTGGCAATGATATTGGCACCTGCTCTTTTAATTGCGGTCAGTTGTTCCATCATTACGGCATCATGATCTAGCCACCCTTTTTCAGCGGCAGCTTTTACCATAGCATATTCACCAGAAACCTGGTACACGGCAACCGGAACGTCCACTTCATTTTTTATTTCACGTACAATATCCAAATAACACAATCCTGGTTTCACCATGACGATATCCGCACCTTCATCGATATCCATTTGAGTTTCCCGTATGGCTTCAAATCGGTTCGCATAATCCATTTGGTAGCTCTTTTTGTCCTTAGGCACATTTTTGATATCTACGGGAGCAGAATCCAAAGCATCTCTAAACGGACCGTAAAAAGCACTGGCATATTTTGCACTGTAGGCCATAATACCGGTGTTCAAATAGCCCTCATCTTCCAAAGCCTCACGAATACTGATAATACGACCGTCCATCATATCACTAGGTGCTACAAAATCGGCTCCTGCCTTGGCGTGAGATACGCTCATTTCAGTTAATACCTCTACACTTTCGTCGTTCAAGATTTCTCCGTCAGCTACAATACCGTCATGACCGTAAGAAGTGTAGGGGTCAAGGGCAACATCGGTCATCACCAACATATCCGGACACGCGTTTTTTACTGTTTTTATGGCCAATTGCATTAATCCGTTTTCATTCAAAGCTTCAGAACCCTTGTTGTCCTTTAAATTATCGGGCACCTTCACAAAAAGAAGCACCGAATGCAAGCCCATGTTCCAAAGCTCTTTTACCTCCTTGGTCAAATTGTCCAAACTAAGGCGGTAGTAGTTGGGCATAGAGGGTATTTCTTCCTTGATTCCCTTGCCTTCTACCACAAATAAGGGTACTAAAAAATCGCTTGGTGCTATAATGGTTTCCCTAACCAAACTACGTACAGCTTCTGAGCTTCTTAATCTTCTTGGGCGTATATGTGGATACATAATTCTATATTTATTTCTAGTTCTTGGATTCCTGACTTTTTTTGATAATGCTTTTAAGCCGTTCTTTTCTAAGGGCAGCCTCTTTTTTCAATTTGTTCTTCTTTCTATCCATTAGTTTGGCATGCTTTGCTTTGTTCAATGTGTTTTTAGCCTTGCCCTTTTTCGCCATACCTGAATATTTATGTTCAAACGTTTTATTGCCCTAATCTCTTAGTGGGTATGCAATACAACGTACATCTCTTGAAGTTTTACAAAAATAGGGGAATTTGAAGAATAGCTACAGCCGTAATTACTTATTTTTATAGGCTTAGTCGATAAATGACTTTGGATGCAGAAAATACGTGACCTCTTAAAGTTCAAATATACCTGGAGAACCTATCAACAACAATTTTTAGATGGTTTTCAAGAGCATATTAAAGATGAGCACTTGCACGTAATAGCACCGCCTGGGTCTGGTAAAACCATATTAGGCTTAGAAATTTTGACCCGTATAGGTAAGCCCACCTTGGTATTGGCGCCAACATTGACCATACGCAATCAATGGCGATCCAGGTTATTGGAGTTTTTTACGGCAAAGCAGGATTTCAAGTTTTTATCCCTTGATATTAAACAACCTGATTTCATTACTTTTTCCACCTATCAGTCGCTTTATGCGCTAACGAAATCTTTCGATAATAATGGGAAAGAAATGTTGGTGGAGTTTATAAAATCTCATGGTATACAGACCTTGGTTTTAGATGAGGCGCATCACCTTAAAAATGAATGGTGGCATTGCCTGTATCATCTTAAGGAAATTGAAGGGTTAACAGTTGTTTCCCTGACCGCTACACCACCATACGACAGTTCTACCACTGAAATCAACCGTTATTTTAGTTTATGCGGACCTATAGATGATGAAATTGCGGTTCCGGACCTTATAAAGAATGGAGATCTTTGTCCGCATCAAGATTTTGTCTACTTCTCAAAACCAGAAGAAGCCCAGATCAAGTATATCGTTAATTACAGGGAGCAGATCTTAAATTTCACAAAAAATCTTATTGCCAATAAGGGCTTGCAGGAAAAGTTGATTACGCAAGATTTCTACGTGAACCCTAAAGAATCGTTGGATTATATTTATCAACACCCTACATTTTTCTCCTCGATTATTATTTACCTGAATTCTTGTGGTTATGCCGTAAATGAACAGAATTTAAAGATACTTGGCTTTTCTACCAACGACGTAAGCTTCCCTAGTTTTACGTATGAATGGTCGGAAGCATTATTGCAAAATCTGTTAGTGGATCAACGCGAAACTTTTATGGCATTTGAGGATATTTTAATGCCTTTGGAAAAGGAGTTGAAGCGAATAGGTGTACTAGAGCACAAACGGGTCAATTTCGTTGGTGATGAGGTCTTGTATCGAAATCTGTCAAATAGCCCTAGTAAACTGGAGAGTATTTATCAAATCGTAAAAAGCACGGATGCAAATCTTGGTGCTGACAGTAGAACGGTAATTTTGGCTGATTTTATCCGAAAGGAGTTTTTAGATTTTGAAGGAAGCGATACTAAAGTATTGAACAAGCTTGGGGTGGTTCCCATTTTCAAATACATTTTGGCCAAACAGACCGGTGATGAAAAGTTAGGCGTGTTAACCGGTTCAATGGTCATAGTGCATGAAAATGCATTACCCAATTTAAAACAACTTCTGACTATTGAAAAATTACAAGTACATCCTGTTGAGGGGTCTGTAGGATACCTATTTATTCAAGTGCCCGAAGCACTTAAAAACAAGATAGCGGAATCTATTACACAATTGTTTGAAGACGGAGTGATAAAAACCCTGATCGGAACCAAGGCATTTCTTGGTGAAGGGTGGGATGCTCCTTGTATCAACACCTTGATCTTGGCTTCTTATGTGGGTTCTTTTGTTTCTTCCAATCAAATGCGAGGGCGTGCTATTCGGGTAGATGCCAACGATCCTAATAAAACCGGAACCATTTGGCACTTGGCCTGTTTAGATCCAACTGCCACTGATGGTGGTAAGGACATGGAAAAACTGCAGCAACGTTTTGAAGCTTTTACGGGTGTCTCTCTATGTGATGAAATCTACATTTCCAATGGAATAGACCGATTGGTATTGCCTGTAGAATGGTCAGAAACTACCAATTTAGAAGGGATTAACGCAGATATGCTTGAACAGGCACAACAGAAATCTGAATTTAAAAGTAGATGGCATCAAGCGATTGAAAAAGGAAATGTTTTGGTGAGAGAACTGAAAATACCTTCAGCTAGCGATCAACCTTTTGCAAAAACAAAGAAATTACATGCCTTAAATGCCGGGAAGTATGTAATGCTAGAGGTAGTCTTAGGAGTTTCTATGTTTGTCCCTGAATTTTTGATTAAAAATATGGGCGCCGTAATAGGCAAAGGGGTAATACAGGTGATCTATTTATTTTGTGCCGCCCTAATTCTTGGTTTTGGTCCAAAAACATTTAAAGCGCTGAAACTATACTTTTTGTTCGGCAATCAATACAAGAAAACAAAGAAAATTGGAAAGGCTTTGTTGGCCTATTTGTTAGATGATAAAACAACATATTTCGAATCAAAAAATGCCATAATACATGCTGAACAACTTATAAAAGGAGCTTTTTCCATTTATTTAAAAAATGCCAGCCAGCATGATAGTAATGTATTTGTATCGCTTTTAGAGGAAATCATTGCACCAATTGATAATCCTAGATATCTATTGGTCAATAGTAATTGGTTGAAGCGTAAACTAAAAATTAGAAGCTATTATGTTGTGCCAACGGAAATAGGTAAAAACAAAAAGGAAGCCTTAGTCTTTCAAAAATATTGGAATTCTCATGTGGATCGGTCAAAAATACAGTTCACAAGAACCCTTGAGGGGCGTAAAGAGCTTTTAAAAGCCAGGTTTTCGCATCTTAAATATCAATTTGAAGAAGTGGCGAAAAAGTCCATTACCTGGAAATAGTTTAGATGTTGATTTCCCCGATCAAATAACAAACGGCATTTCCCGAAATCTTTACCCGATCACCTAGATACTCACATTGTATATCACCGCCCCTATCGGATAATTGTTTTGCGGATAGGGATTTTTTATTCAATTTCCCTGCCCAATAAGGTGTTAAGGTAGTATGTGCAGAACCTGTAACAGGGTCTTCTGGAATGCCGCATTGTGGTGCAAAAAAGCGTGATACAAAATCAACGGTATTGCCTTTCGCGGTAACGATAACCCCTCTACAATCCAATTCATTTAATAAATGAAAATTAGGGGTCATAGCCTCAATTTCTGTTTGCGTTTCATACACCAACATATAATCGGTTTTTCCTTTATAGGTCTCTAAAGGCTTTTTTCCGATAGCTTCTGTGATGTTATTCTGTTCAGGCACTTTGTGAAGGTCATCTGTTGGGAAGTCCATTGTCAATGTTCCCTTTTCATTCTTTTCAACAATGAGCTCACCACTTCTAGGCGAAATAAACCGTAGGGTATTTTCTTTGAAACCGTAGTAATTGTAAAGGACAAAGGCTGTTGCCAATGTAGCATGACCACAAAGGTCTACTTCAATTTCCGGTGTAAACCAGCGCAATTCATAATGGTCATCTTTCTGCACGGCAAAGGCGGTTTCTGCCAAATTATTTTCTGCGGCTATTTTTTGCATGAGGTCGTTTGCCAACCATTCTTTAAGAATACAAACGGCAGCTGGGTTACCACCAAATAATTCTTTGGTAAAGGCATCAATCTGATATATTTTTTGCTTCATGGCATTAAGTTTTATTCAATCCCTAATTTACGACTTATCTCATCTGCTTTGGCGATCCATTTTTTAGGAGCATCAAATCGGTATCCCACATAAAACTCCAAAAAACTGATGGAATCGTCTAAAATAAAATTTTCATCGGAAGTGTGGGTCAGTAATTGGGTGTTCATATTTACACCTCCAAAAAAAGATTCGGAGTTATAGCCGCCGGTCATTCTAAATACCAGTTGTGCCAATCCGTTAAATGAGGTGTCTCCGTCAGTACTAGAATAATTAAATCCTAAACCTCCGGTAGCGCCTGCAGAAAGTAAGTAGTTCTCGTCAAAAACCCAATTGTAATAGTACCCAGGTCCTACGGCCACCTTGAACGATTTTTCCAGTTGATTTTCTATAAGCGGGTCTTCTAATTTAAACTTGGTATAATAATAGGAAATGCTCGGTATAAAACTGCCCACGCTCTGGGTCTGCCATTCATTTTGGAAACCTATAGCGCGAAACGAAAAATCAGGATTAAAGATGTAACTAGAGCTGCCGCCAATTTTTAGGGTTTTCAAGTCGTCAACGGGCAAAGTAAGGTCCTGGGTACGTACAAAGAATCCTTTCTGCTTGTAATAATCTACGGTCTGCATGAATTGACCAAAAAACGTTCTAATATTGAACGTAATTAATTTAGAATCCCCATTATCCTTGTTTTCGGACAAGAAATTGGGAGCATACCCCAAATCAACCTCTAAGAACCGAAATAGAATAGAAAGGCCCAGGTAGCTTTTATCGTTGGGTATGAACTCTGTTTTATTACGTGTAATCTTATCTCTAAGGGTAAAATTATTTGAAGTGGTCTGTAGTGCCAGTCTCAACGTAATTTTATCAGGAAAGTCTTCTTTATATTGTGAATTTTGAGCAGTACAAAGGTTAATTGAGCAGAACATACCCAAAATAAGCAGTACTCTTATACCCATTCTTTTGGTGCTTTTAAAATATTCAATAATCGTTCTTCTTCACTGTCTTCTTCGGGTTGGTGATCATAACGCCATTGCACATGAGGTGGTAAGCTCATCAATATACTTTCAATTCGCCCGTTGGTCTTTAAGCCGAACAAAGTGCCTTTGTCATGAACAAGATTAAATTCTACATACCTACCTCTTCTTATCTCTTGCCAATCTCTTTGTTCCTTGGTATAATCAAGGTCTTTTCTCTTTGTAACAATCGGTACATAACTCTTCAGGAAGCTATTTCCTACTTCGGTAACAAAGTTGTACCAATCTTGCATATCCATTTCCGGTGTTGCTTTGCAATAATCAAAAAAGAGTCCGCCCACACCTCTGGCCTCGTTTCTGTGGGTGTTCCAAAAGTATTCATCACACCTTTTTTTGTAGGTGTCATAAAATGTGGGTTGATGTTTATCGCAAGCGGTTTTACAAACTTGGTGAAAGTGAACGGCATCTTCGTCAAATAGGTAGTACGGCGTTAAATCTTGACCGCCGCCAAACCACTGATCTACAATTTCACCATCTTTTCCGTACAATTCAAAATAACGCCAATTAGCATGAACGGTGGGCACCATAGGATTTTTTGGATGTAAGACCAAACTGAGTCCGCATGCAAAAAAGTTCCCTTCCTTTACCTTGAAATAGGCTTTCATACTATCGGGAAGTTCCCCGTGAACACCCGATATATTTACGCCCCCTTTTTCAAAAACATTCCCATTTTCAATAACACGGGTTCTACCTCCGCCACCTTCCGGACGTTTCCAAATATCTTCTTGGAATGTGGCTTTGCCGTCTACCTCTTCCAATTTAGAGGTAATGGTATCTTGTAGTTGTTGTATATAAGCGTAAAATTTATCTTTCATTTTCTAAGACGTAAAGTTCCATATCTAACGCGTCTTCGTTAGGTGGTGTATATGCTTTAATTAAAGTTTTTTTCCAAAGATAGCCACAATTTTGTGCTACTTTAAGACTACCAATATTAGATTTATGCGCTATTATTCTTAATTGTTCCAGCTTAAGTTGGGTAAATGCCCACTCAGAAATGGTTTTAACCGCTAGGGAAGTATACCCTTTGTTTTTATGGGCGTAGCCGATGCAATAAGCGAGTTCTGCCTCATTTTTAAGCTTATCAATTTCTTTAACATAGACAAGACCTATGATTTTTCTATGTTCAGGTTCTTTTAGGGTAAAAAGAAATTCCTTGCCAGAAGCAAACTCCAAAACCTTTTGAGCAACAAACAACTCGGATAACGTTGGGGTTAGGTTTGAAGCAAGTGTGACAGGAAAAAAACGCTTAAGATGTTCTTCATTCGCCGAAATAAAGTCGCACAACCGCCACCCATCTCGTTCTGAAATGGGATTTATTTCAAAATCGGGAAGTTGAAAGGAATTCATAGTGCTACTGTAATTTCGGAAATTCTACATAGGGTACTGAAATAATCGACCGATTTTAAGCCGGCTTGTATTCTTTTACCGCATCAATAAACGCTTTTGCATTTTCAACCGGCACATTTGGTAAAATACCGTGACCTAAGTTTACTACGTAGCTGTCTTTGCCAAATTCATTGATCATTTGGTGAACCATTTTCTTGATCTCTGCTGGTGGCGAAAGCAATCGTGCAGGGTCAAAATTACCTTGTAAGGTAATTTTACCACCACTTAAATAACGTGCGTTTCTAGCGGAACATGTCCAATCTACACCTAATGCAGAAGCACCTGATTTTGCCATATCGCCCAAGGCGAACCAGCATCCTTTACCGAAAACAATTACTGGAGCTTCGTCCTTTAATGCATCAATAATTTGCTGAATATATTTCCAAGAGAATTCTTGATAATCCGTTGGTGATAACATACCTCCCCAAGAATCGAACACTTGTACTGCATTAACCCCTGCGGCAACTTTTGCCTTTAAGTATGCTATAGTGGTATCGGTAATTTTTTGAAGCAATTCATGAGCCACGACCGGTTGTGTAAAGCATAATTCTTTAGCCTTATCAAATGTTTTGCTTCCTTGACCTTGTACACAATAGCATAAAATGGTCCATGGAGAACCTGCAAAACCTATTAAAGGAACTTCGTCGTTCAGTTTCTCCTTGGTCGCTTTAATAGCGTCCATTACATAACCTAATGTCTCGTGAACATCTGGAACGATAACGCTATCTAAATCCTTCTGATTTCTGATGGGATTAGGTAAATACGGACCAAAATTAGGCTTCATTTCCACATGAATATTCATTGCCTGTGGAATCACCAAAATATCGCTGAATAATATGGCGGCATCCATTCCATACCTACGGATGGGTTGCACCGTAATTTCTGATGCTAACTCCGGAGTCTGACATCTAGTGAAAAAGTCATACTTCTCCTTTATAGCCATGAATTCAGGTAAATACCTACCTGCTTGGCGCATCATCCATACTGGTGGTCTTTCTACAGTCTCACCTTTTAATGCTTTTAGAAATAAGTCGTTTTTTAAGCTCATATTCATTTATTGTTCGTCATTGCGAGGAGCCTTTTTGCTCCGAAGCAATCTGTTCGTTGGTGTTCCTAAGAAACAGATTGCTTCGCTATGCTCGCAAAGACGTTAATTTTTTATTTTTTAGCCAACAGCCAAAGGCTAGCAGCCAAAGGCATTTTTATTAATCATGATAATCCGCATTCACCAGTTCAATTACACTTTCTACCGTTGGTATTTTGGCTACTTTAACTTCTGTGAAATGTGCTCTAGCTGCTTTTGCAGTGGTTTCGCCAATGCAATACGCCACCTTATCCGTTGCGTTTTCCTTTACAAAACTTTCTACATTAGACGGACTAAAGAACATAATACCTTTTACAGATTTGGGTACCGTTTTACCGGAAAGTTTAGTTCTGTAGGCTTCAATGGAATTGACCGTAATATTGTTTTCCTCTAATATGGTCGGTAATTCTTCTAAACTTAGATTCCCGTGAAAATAAGTCACCTCTGTACCGTCTATGAATTCCACCAGGTGATTGGCCAAATCTTTAGCATTGTTCTCATAATGCGTTATTTTACCAAACTTATTTTTTATAAACCGTCTGGTTTTTCTGCCAACACAGTAAATATTCTCAAAATCCAACTCGGACACCGCTCTACTTGCCAATACCGCTTCAACGGCATTCTTACTGGTGAAGACCACATTTTTATGGCTCTTTTTCAGCACTATTGGCGAAATACGGTTCGGGTTGATTTTTATAAAGTCATCTGAATCGGCATTTACGGATAAATTAAGGCTAAGTTGCTGTTGTGGTGTAAGCTTTTTTGTGGAAAAAATATTTACTTCCATACCGGCACTTGCCAATTCCGTCATTAAACGTCTTCCACCACGTGCTAAAATCGATTTGGCACAGTCAATACCTAAATTTTGATGTTTGCCCAGTGGTGCAGTTAATTCGGTTTCCAGTTTCTTACTACCATCAACATTTAACAATACGCCTTTTAGCGTAACCATATTTTCTTTGTTGATGTATGAAAGTGCTCCAATAGGTGCACTACAACCACCTTCCAATTCCCTAAGAAATTCTCTTTCCAGCGAAACACAGGTATCCGTTTCTTCATGGTTTAATTGTGCGCAGGCTTCACGAACTTCTTCATTGTCTTCCATAGCGACTACCATGATCGCACCTTGCGCAGGTGCGGGTAACATCCATGTAAGTCCGATCGTATTTTCAGGCTCCAAACCAATACGTTCCAAACCGGCTGCCGCAAAAATGGCACCGTTCCATTCGTTATTGTACAGTTTTTCTAAACGGCTATTTACATTCCCCCTTAAGTCTACTACGGTATGTGTTGGGTATCTGTTGAGCCATTGTGCCTGTCTGCGTAAACTGCCGGTAGCAATAACGGCATCGCGTGACCCCAAAAACTCCTCATTGTCTTTAAACGCCATGATATCCATGTAGTTGCCACGTTTTAAAACAGCGGCTTTAACGATACCTTTTGGTAACGCTGTGGGTACATCTTTCATGGAATGTACCGCAATATCAATATCGCCATTGATCATGGCAACATCCAAGGTTTTTGTAAAAACACCGGTTATGCCCAATTCATAAAGGGGCTTGTCTAAAATTAAGTCGCCCGTAGATTTTACCGGTACTAATTTTACTGTATGTCCTAATGCTTGTAGTTGATCTTTTACGGTATTTGCCTGCCATAGCGCTAACTCGCTATCGCGTGTGCCTAAGCGTATTACTTTACTCATTTTTCGTCCAATTCTAATTGAAATACTTTTTGGATAAATTCTAAACTTGAATTGGAATCTACCGAGTCATCCTTAAGATGATTTGCAAATTGTTTGGTTATTTTTTGAATGATCCTGTTGGTGATAACATCTGCCTGGTCTGCGTTGAAATCGACTGTTTTTTTGGATTGATAGTCTAATTCTTCATCCTTTATGGTCTTTAATTTCTTCTTTAAAGCCTTAATAACAGGGGCAAATTTTCTGGTTTCTAACCATTGGTTAAAATCATGTTTTACCTCTTCGTTTATTGCTTCGGCATCTGGTATAAATTGCTTTCTACGCTCTAAAGTTTCATCGGTCATTTGAGATAGATGATCTAAATGAATTACCGTTACATTGTCCATTTCAGAAACGGAAGCATCAACGTTTTTAGGCACCGATAGGTCTAAAATCAATAAGGGCTTATTGGTGTAGATCAGCTCTTTGGTAATCGTGGGTTTTTGCGCTCCCGTGGCAACCACCAAAATATCTGACTTTCTAATTTCTGATTGTAGATCCCCGTAATCTTTGACCACAAGGTTGAACTTACCAGCAATTTGCTCGGCTTTACCCTTGGTTCTATTGATTAAGGTGATGTGCGGATTCTTGGTGTGCTTAATTAAATTTTCACAGGTATTGCGACCAATTTTTCCAGTTCCGAACAACAAAATGTTCTTTTCGGACACATTTTCTACATTTCGCAAAATGTATTGAACAGAAGCGAATGCTACCGAGGTGGCCCCAGAAGAAATTTCAGTTTCGTTTTTAATGCGTTTACTTGCTTGAATGATGCTGTTGCACAAACGTTCTATAAACGGGTTTGCGATTCCTATTTCTTTGGACCGCTTGAAACTTTGCTTTAACTGACTAATAATTTCAAAATCGCCCAATATTTGGCTATCCAAACCTGTTCCTACACGAAAAAGGTGATTTATGGCTTCTTTGTTCTTATATACATAGGCTACCTCTTGAAACGCTTCAACGGTTCCGTTAGAGTGATCGCACAATAATTTTATGAGTTGAAAAGGATGTTGGGCAAAGCCGTGCAATTCCGTACGGTTACAGGTTGATGTGGCCAATAAACCATCTATACCCTGCTCCTTGGCTTCAACAAGTAATTTTTTTACCGCTACCTCGTCTAAACTAAATTTACCACGGGCTTCGGCATCGGCCTTTTTGTAATTAAGTCCGATGGTATAAAAGGAGTTATGTTTAGAAATGTGATAGTCCTTCATAAAGCGGATACAAAAGTATGGTCATCAATCGTATAAAAATAACGCTAGCGGTACAATTAGTAACGGATTCAGAATTTTTAGACAAAAAATGATATTTATCAGTTAAATAGCTATAATTTTATGATGATGAAGGCTTAATTATAAATTTTTATTTAGACGCTTTCTAAATAGATACGATATTTTTTTAATATGATGAAAGTAAAAAATAACGCTCAAAGGTCATACGATGAGGTATTGGTGGAAGACGGTTTTTATGTGCTTAAATTTCAGAATGAAGAAGATGTGGATGTTGGCTACTCACGAGAAATCAGCAAACGATTTATTCAATTTCATTTTTGTTTAAGGGGGTGCGGTACCTTTTCCTTTAATCAGGGCAGTTACAGTTTAAGCGTTACGGAAGAAAATTCCCTATTGCTGTATAATACCCAGTTAGACCTTCCGCTAAACTTGCGGTTAGAGCCAAAATCTTCTATGGTGTCCGTGGTAATGACCCTAAGAAAATTCCACTCGCTTTTTACGGCAGAGGCAGATTACATTCCGTTTTTAAGTACGGATAATAAGGAGAAAAAGTACTACGCCCAAGAACCTTTTTCACCTTCTATAGCGGTCATTCTTAGCCAAATCATTAATTACAATCTGCATCCGTCCATAAAAGCCTTGTATGTAAAGGGGAAAATTTATGAACTGATTGCCCTTTATTTTAACAAGAGCCCAAATGCAGATATAGAACAGTGCCCATATCTTGCCGATGAGGAGAATGTAAAAAAGATCAAGAAAGCCAAGGAAATTATTTTGGCAAATATGGCAGAACCCCCCACATTAGCAGAGCTTTCCAGTGAAATAGGATTGAGCCTTAAGCGGTTAAAAGAAGGGTTTAAACAAATATATGGCGACTCTGTTTATAGCTTTTTGTTTGACCATAAAATGGAATATGCCAAACGTCTTTTGGAAACAGGGCAATATAACGTAAATGAAATTGGCCTTAAGGTAGGGTATAGCACGGCAAGTCATTTTATTGCCGCTTTTAAGAAGAAATATAATACAACGCCTAAAAAATACTTGAAAGCTTTAGTGGGTAATTAAAAGTATATCAAAGCGGTCTGGCAATCATAATACCGACATTGCTTTTTATGCCCTTTACATAATCTGCCAAGGGTTTTTTGGTGATTTCTACCTGCATGGATCCCGTAGAGGCGTGGAGCAAATGTATTCTTCCGTCTTTTTCTCTGGTGGCAATTCCCGTATGGGTAACATCTAAGCCGTTAATAGAAGTGGCCAGGGCAATGATATCTCCGGATTTGATTAAATGCTCGCTCTCTATAATGTCTTCCTGTGTTAGTACACAAATAGGCTGGCTATTCAAATAGTTCTCTGAGGCCTTAATTTTTGAGTAATTGACATCATCTGCCAAAAACGGATATAAATTACGGTGGGTACTCATGAAATTGATATCCTTGGTGATGGCTTCACCGCCAATGTCACCGGTTATAGCCTTAAGTAGCCCTTTTTCTGCATTATTGGCAATCCATTCAGAAAAATAATGTAGACGAGAGGCGTAACCATCTAGAGTGCCGTTTTTATATCGTATAGTTTCAAGATTTTCTAAGTAAGTGTCAAAAGACATTTCTTGCTGACGGAGCAGGAGTGAAAAGGCAAGCACGTTTTCAACAAATGTGGTACAATCCAATCCTTGTAGATTTACTACCAAAGTTTCAGTATTTCCAATTTCTAATGTTTTGGCTACGTAGGGGGTTTTCATAAAGGTTTTGCCAATGCTTACCATGGTTTTGCCAAAATCATCCTGAAGCATTCCGTTGATCTCTACTAGTTTGTTTTCAACGGCTGCTCTATCTTTTGGCGAGCAGGTGATTTGTTGGGCTAACAAATTTTGACTGGTAAAAATCAATAATGCAATTATATATTTTGAAAGCATTTAGTTATGGTATATTATTATTCCATCGAATGTTGGATAAGTTTGATTATAGTTTATTTCACTTAAATTTAAGTGAGTAGTATAAGGTTCAATTTTGTCAAGATTAATATTTGGGAATTTTTCCAATATCTCTACGGGAATATCTCCCACGGTTTTTATTTTATTTTTAGGAATTTCTACGCTCCATGAAGTAATTACATAATTACCATATGGGTAATTTCCTTCAACATATCGCCAGGTATTTTTATAGGACTTATAGTCGCTTGATGTACTAAAATCGAAATTTTGGATGGAAGAGTCATTTATGATGACGAAGTTTGGGTCATCTGGAAATTCTAAAAAATCCAACTTACTTCCAAATTGAGTTTTTAAATATCTGTAATTTGATGTTTCTAAAATAATGCGTGAGCGATAATTTGAAAATTTATTTAGGTATCCAAACGAAATTACATTTGCATTGATTTGATCACTATATAGAGAGATATCTAACAATTTGTACCCTCCAAAAAAATTTAAATTTTCATCATTATCAAATCCTCCTATATCTATTAAGTAATTTGAATCTGTTGGCACTTCTAAATCAATATAAGTATCAAATAATTTGAATTCTGCGTAATTTAAAATCAAATCTTGGTTTTCAAGATTTGAAAAAGTGAAATATTTATGAGTGTTATTTCCATCGAGTATAGAGATTAAATATTCTTCTTCACCTTGATATTTTTCTAACTTCTGACTGTAATCTATTAATTCATTACCATTGTCAGAAATTGAATAACCATATGGTATGGTGCCATTTTTGGTTGAGATATTTAAATTTTTAATTTGGGGAATGTCTTCTATCGTCAAATTGAACTCGCCAATTTTAGTTCGATTTTGGGGCTCATTTAACACACTTGAGTTGATGTTAAAGACATCTCCTCTGTTAAGACCGTTAGTTGTTGTAATTTCATATCTTTTGCCTACTTCAGAGCGGGTCTGTGGGCTTGTCCCATCATTTAAATCATTTACATAATCTATAACTTGACTAAATTTTGTTATACTCAATGAGGATGTTATTGAATCAGGATAAGCACTGAAAGTTATTTCGTCTCCACTCTCATAGGATTTATAATCAACTAAATTGTTATTGTCATCGTGAATAATTAGCCAATCTTCACTGTCAGTAGTATTTATGTTAGTGTCAATATTAACAGTTAAATATATTTCCTCTTCAATAATTTCTGGAGGAGAGACTGGTTTTTCTGCTTCAATGACTTCTGGTTGTATGCTTGGTTCCTTTGTGTCTTCGTTTTTTGAACAATTAAAAAGAGAAAAAACCATAATGCTTAAATAGCCGAACTTTATAACTTTCATTCTATAATTTTACTACACAATTAACGTCTATTAACAGTTAATATTTTGCCTTAAATAGGATACTTTTTAAGTAGGACTAATATCAGTAGATTTTTCCAACAAAACCCTGTTCTTGGCAATACTCTCAGGATAATTTTCCTGTAAAAAAGTAATGAGTTTTTCTCGAACATGAACACGAAGATCCCAGGCGGTTGGCGAGTCTTTTGCACTCATTAAGGCTCTTATTTCCACACAATTCTGCTTACTATCCGTAACTTGTAGCACATTGACCTCTTTGTCCCATAGGGGAGTATTCTCCAAAATTTTGGTCAGTTCCTGACGAAGTGCATCAAAAGGTATCGTATAATCGGTATATAAAAAGACGGTTCCTAAAATATCCGATGAGGTTTTGGTCCAATTCTGAAAGGGCTTTTCAATAAAATAAGGTGTTGGGACTATCAATCTCCGTTTATCCCATATTTTAACGACCACATAGGTAAGGGTGATTTCCTCAATACGGCCCCATTCTCCTTCGACAATAACTACGTCATCCATTTTAATAGGCTGCGCAATAGCAATTTGAATACCGGCCAAGACCGTACCGATCATTTTTTGGGCAGAGAAACCAATAATGATACCCGCAACCCCGGCAGAAGCAAAAATGCTTACGCCCAATTCACGTATACTTTCAAAACTCATGAGCACGGCGCCAACGGCCAAAATGATGATCACAAAAATAAAAATACGCTCCAGTATATTGAACTGGGTATAGACCTTACGCGCCTTAAGATTATTTTCTGCCTGTACATCATAATTACTGATGATGACTTTTTTGACCATTTTCAATAAATTGAGCATGAGCCAAGTAATGGCGAATATAAATAAAATCGTACTGGTCTTTTTAAACCAATACTCATGGTCATCTGCCCTTAACAAAGTACGTAATGATTCTGACCGAACTAAAATGGAAAGGAAAATGAAAAAAATAGGCCAGCTTAATTTTCTAAACGTTCCTTCTGGCAAAAGGTATTTAGGGTCTTTACCAAATTTTCGTAAGAAATAGGAAATTAACCAATAGGCAACCAAGATAGCAATGAGCGATGCTAGGAACAGATAAAAGTCGTTTTTAGGAATTGTATCAAATATCATATTCATATTAGCTTTATCACATTTATAAGAATATACAACATACTAATTTTTAACAGCACTAAAAATTTTTTAAGGAGATATTGGCAGGCTTTATAAGGGTATAGAAAAACTATTGCTTAAAATTAAAATATCATAGATTATCAAGTGTTATTTTTGCAAATGAATAACAAACACATACGCTATGAAAGGAGTATTATTGGTCAATTTAGGTTCACCCGATAGCCCAACACCAAAGGATGTTAAACCTTATTTAGATGAATTTTTAATGGATGAGCGGGTCATCGATGCCCCTAAGTGGTTGCGTACAATTTTGGTAAGGGGTATTATTTTACAGACCAGACCAAAAAAATCTGCAGAGGCCTACGCCAAGATTTGGTGGGAAGAAGGTTCTCCTTTAATCGTAATCTCCGAGCGTTTCACCAATAAACTGAAAACACAGACAGAAATGCCGGTTGCCTTAGGTATGCGTTATGGAACCATGACCATTAAAAGTGCCATGCAAGAACTAAAGGATAAAGGTGTTGATGATGTGCTTTTAGTGCCTTTATACCCACATTACGCAATGTCTAGTTTTGAAACAGTGGTCGTAAAGGTTCTTGAAGAACAAAAAGCTTCTTTTCCCGGAATGAAAATAACAACATTGCCTGCTTTTTATAAGCACCCGGAGTTTATAAAGGTACTTTCTGAAAGTATTAAAGACGGATTAGAAGGTTTTGATTATGACCATGTTCTATTTTCCTACCACGGTATACCAGAACGACATATTCGTAAAAATGACCCCACCAGTTACCATTGCAAGATAGATGGTACTTGCTGTAACGTGAATTCCGTTGCACATAATACGTGTTATAGACATCAAGTGTATGATACTACAAAAATGGTGAAGGAATATTTAGGGCTGAAAGAAGAACAGGTGAGTACTTCATTTCAATCGCGTTTGGCGGGTGACCCTTGGTTAAAACCGTATACCGATTATGAGTTTGAACGTTTGGCGAAAGAAGGCAAGAAAAAACTGGCCGTAATTACTCCTGCATTTGTTAGTGACTGTCTTGAAACTTTAGAGGAAATTGCCATGGAAGGAAAGGAGCAATTTCTTGAAGCCGGAGGAGAAGATTACAAGCATATATCATGTCTGAACGATAGCGACGCATGGGTGGCAGTAATGGCAAAATGGGTCAATGATTGGCAAACTACAGATGCATTGGATGTAGTGCCAAGTACTTAAACATATTATTAAATCTTAGAAATCACTGCTATGAGAATCGAAGAAATAGAAAATCAATTATTACCGTTAAAAGAACAACTAAGAAATCATGAGCTATATAGGCAATTAACATCTATAGCCGATGTCCGTATTTTTATGGAAAATCATGTATATGCCGTGTGGGATTTTATGTCGTTGTTAAAAGGACTTCAAAATCAATTGACATGCACTACACTTCCTTGGAAGCCGGTAAAGAATACCAATACCGCAAGGTTCATTAATGAAATTGTTACCGAAGAGGAAAGTGACCAAAATGAAAAGGGACAATATAAAAGTCACTTTGAAATGTATATGGATGCCATGGAGGAAGTAGGTGCCAATACCTTACCCATTGGTGAGTTTTTGAATCAGGTGTCCGGTATGGAAAATATTAAGGAGTCAATAGATGCCTTACAGGTGCCCAATGCCGTAAAAAACTTTTTACAGTTTACTTTTAGGGTGCTGAAAACTGGAGAATCACATAAAATAGCTGCCGCATTTACTTTTGGTAGGGAAGAATTGATACCGGACATGTTTTTAAAAATAATAGATCGTGCGGGGGAAGAAGCTTACCCTAAATTGGGCTATTATCTTAGAAGGCATATAGAATTGGATGGTGATGAGCATGGACCTTTGTCATTAAAAATGATTCAGGAATTATGTGGTAATGACGAAATTAAATGGAACGATGTGCTGCATATCTCACAGGAGGCCTTACAACAACGAATAAATTTATGGGATCACATTGCTTCTTCTATCAATAAACAAGCTATGGCCACTGCATAATATAATCGTAGCAATAAGAATAAACCCAATCTAAACTACCAATATGGCAAACGTATCTTCCGTACAACTGGGATCGGATGCTATTTCTAATTTGCTTGTTAAACAGGCCGTACCCGCCAGTATTGGTATTTTGGTCATGTCACTAAACGTATTGGTAGATTCCATTTTTGTAGGAAATTGGATCGGCTCTATTGCCATTGCGGCGATAAACGTTGTATTGCCCGTGTCATTTTTCATAGGTGCCTTGGGTATGGCAATAGGTATTGGCGGTGCCAGTATGATATCTAGGGCGTTGGGTGCCAATAATAGGATAAAAGCGTTACAAACGTTTGGCAATCAAATTTGTTTAACGGTTTTGGTAACCGTAGTAATGGTAATGCTGGGCCTTACCTATGTGGATACACTGATACCTGCTTTTGGCGGTAAAGGAACCATATTTGAAATGGCAAAGATATACTATGTCATTGTACTGTATGGGGTGCCATTGCTGGCATTGAACATGATGGGCAATGCAGTAATCAGGGCAGAGGGAAAGCCAAAATTTGCCATGATCGCAATGATCATACCATCTGTTGGTAATCTTTTGTTGGACTTTCTATTCATCAACGTATTGGATTATGGTATGCACGGTGCCGCTTGGGCAACTACCATAAGTTATTTTTTATGTTTTAGTTTTATCTTATATTTTTTTCTTTCCAAACATTCAGAACTTAAACTAACGGTAAGGCATCTAGGGTTTAATCTTGACATCTTAAGGGAAATAAGTTCTTTAGGTTTTGTAACCCTCTCCAGACAAGCTGTGGTAAGTGTTATTTATTTGTTGATGAATAATATTTTGTTCGATTTGGGGGGAGAAGCCATGGTTGCGGTCTATGCCATCATTGGCCGCATGTTAATGTTCGCCCTTTTTCCGGTTTTTGGTGTTACACAAGGGTTTTTGCCAATTGCCGGTTTTAACTATGGTGCCGAAAAATATGATAGGGTAAAGGAGTCTATTTATACGGCTATAAAGTATGCTGCAATTTTAGCGACCATAGTTTTTGCCGGACTTATGATATTTCCCGCAGAAATAGTCGGACTCTTTTTAAGCCATAAACCAGATATGAGTGCGTTGGAACTTGAAACCAATGCCTTTGTATTGGAGAATACACCCTCGGCAATGCGGTGGGTGTTTGCAGCAACCCCCATTATTGCGCTTCAACTTATAGGTGCCGCTTATTTTCAAGCTATCGGTAAAGCTATTCCTGCTTTATTATTAACCCTATGCCGACAAGGTTTTTTCTTTATTCCACTAATTTTAATCTTACCGAATTTTTTAGGGGAATTAGGTGTTTGGATTTCTTTTCCTATTGCAGACGTGCTTGCCACTATTGTTACTGGATATTTTTTACGGAGAGAGATTAATAACACCCTGGTAGCATAAAAAAAGGTACTTCCTATAAATTGTAAAGAATAGTACTACAACATGCGCTAAATAGCGCATTTAATCGATAAATACCTAATATTAGGTAGTTTAGGTTCCTGTAAAATATGTTAAATTGTTCAGTGAACACAATTTCAACTGCTTATGAGAACTTTACTATTTTTTTCTTTGTTTATTAGTGGACTTGCATTTGGCCAAGTACAACCAAAAACCGGATTATTGTTTGATGACGATGCCTATGAACAAACACCTGTTAAGGCTAGAAACGTATCTTTTCAAGATGTGGTTACAGAGTATACCAATGCTTCCTTAAAACAATTTGTTCCACAAATAAAAAACCAGTCAACCTACAGCACTTGTGTAGGGTGGGCAAGCGCATATTATGGAAGAACCATATTAGAGTCAAGATTAAATAATGAATTGGATTCTATTAAAATAAATCAAAACACATTTTCTCCGGTATTTACCTATCTAAATTCAAATGTTGAGAATGATTATAATTGTTCTGGTGGTGCTTTTATAGGAAAGGCCATGGAAACAATGGTAGAAAAAGGTGTTCCCTTGTTCAAGGATTTTGATGTTATGTGCGAAACCAATATTTCCGATGAATTATTGAAGAAAGCACAGGCCCATAAAATAAAGGATTTTACTAGATTATTTGGTGCAGAAGACGCAGATGAAGACAAAGTAGATAATGTAAAGCGTTCTATAATAAACGGCAATCCCGTTATTATGGGGTTTATGGTAGAAAGTTCTTTCTTTAGTGCCAAAAATGTATATGAACCGGATAATCTAGGAACAGATGGTGGTCATGCCATGTGCGTCATTGGTTTTGACGATGAAAAATATGGTGGTGCTTTTGAAGTTGTAAATAGCTGGGGACCTTCTTGGGGAAATAACGGATATATGTGGATCAGGTATCAAGACTTTCCTACTTATACTCGTTATGCTTTTGAGATGATTCCCTTTAGTGCCCAACCAACGGAGAAGAAAGTACTGGCAGGTGAGCTTCAATTATTGATGAGAGATGGCACTACAATGAATATTGAAAAGGGTAAAGGGGATTATCAAGGGTCGGTATTTGGTTTTCAAGATGTGGTAATAGAAGACGATGAAGAAAGTATTGGGGATTATAGTACTATAGAAAGTTACCCTATAAATACCAGATACAGAATTAAGACCAAGGTAGATCAACCAGCCTATGTTTACGTCATGGGGTGGGATTCTGATAATGAAGGGTCTTTGCTTTTTCCTGAGACGGACTCTATAAGTCCATATATAAACTCCACGAAGGAAGAGGTAGTAATACCGTATGCACCCAAAGGTAAAAAAGCCTTTTTTAGGTTGAACAAAGAAGTTGATTCTGACCACACCATAGTAATTTTTTCTTTGGATAAAATTGATTTGCCAAAAGTAAAGGAGCAAATGGAAGCAATGGAAGGTGATTTGTTGGATAAACTTTATGTGGTTTTCAATGACAAGCTAATACCTAAAGATAATATGGTGTTCAATGAAGATAATATGGGGTTCAAAGCTGAATTTGAAGAAGGCTCAATGGCGATGCTTATTTTGGATATAAATAGATCTTAAAATGAGTGCTTTAAAACTAGTGCCATTTTGTTTCCTGGTAATCATGTCTTGTAATTGCCAGCAACAGGCCACGAAGGTTACTGATGAAAATAATTCTGGAAAACAAGGGGATTATATTGCGGCAATTTTGGAGGAAAAGAACTTTAAGATAGTAATGAACACTAAGGAAATTGTAGAATATGAAATTAGACCAAACTTAATAGAAGGAACGGTAGATGAATATTCCAATAAACTTTTTTTAAAGGATACTTTGGAGCAATCTTATGTTAAGGATTTCATAGGCCATGTAATCAATGATAGCTCCTATAATTGGAATGCTATACCGGATAATATCCGTTTTGAACCTAAAATCCAGTATCATTTACATAGCGAGCATGGGAAGTTAACCCTTTTGATAGACGAACATTATAAATATATGGGCTTTATTAATTTAGAGGGGCATAAAGTAGTTCAGTTGTCCCAAAAACTTTCCCAGTATTTAAAGAAACGGTAACCTAGAAAGTATTGACGTTGTACACATCATTATTGCGCAAAATTAAATTGAAAGGTAATTGGCCTCTCATGAAAGAAGCGTTTATATGCATGGTTTTCTCCTATTTAGTTTTAGGTTTAGTATTGTTGATCGGACTGAACCTTAATTTTTTTAGTCCTTTTAAAAACGCTTTTAAGGATTTCAGCTACTTGGACCTTCACTATGCCGAGAAGTTAAAAGAAGAGAATTTTGATTTAAACGAGAATATCGTCTTAGTTAATATAGACCGTTTAAATAGAAAGGAAATAGCGGAAGTTTTAAACGACTTACAACGTCTATCACCAAAAGTAATTGGGTTAGATGTAATTTTTAGAGACCGGCAAGACCCCGTATGGGATGTTTTTTTAAAAGAAAAATTAACCAATGAGGCATTTGTTTTTGCCTATTCTTTTCAGGATGATGAGGAAATATCAAATGCAGAGGGGTTTCAATTGGATAACGAAAATAGAGGGTATACTAATTTCAATTTTAGCGCTTCCTCTGCCGTAGTCAGGAATTTTCAAGGTATTAATTCCATTGGTGACCAGACTTATATTTCGTTCCCGGCCAAGGTAGTAGAACGTTATCTTGGAAAAAAATGGCTTGCTGAAAAACAGCAGTTTCTAAAAACAGAACGGCCTATTGCATATACAGGAACAAGAGAAAATTTTTTAATACTGGAAAGTAAGGATATTTTAAATCAAGTAGAAATACCATTTATTAAGGATAAAATTGTTCTGGTTGGGTATTTAGGTAATGAGTATACGCATGAATATGATATTGAAGACAAGCATTTTACTCCTATGAACAGGAAGTTTGTGGGAAAAAGTCCCCCGGATACCTTTGGTTTGGTCATACATGCCAATATTGTTCAAATGCTATTGTCCAATAATTATATGTATGTCGTTCCCAATTGGTTTTTGGTGGTGATAACCATAGTATTAACATTTTTGGGGCTAGCTTATTTTATTTATTTAAACAAGCGGCAGCTGGCCAGTTATATTTTAAGGCTCAATTTGGTTCAGCTATTATTTTCGGTAACATTTGTTTGGTGCTCTTTATTAATGTTTAGAAAAGGAATTCTATTTAAGATATCTTCTGTAATAGCGGTCGTTGTTTTTAGTTTAGGACTCATTGGTTATTATAAAAAATTAGCACATTATTTCTATAAAAAATACACATGGGAAGGATATTTCTATCACGATTAAAATATGTTTGGGTAATGCTAGTATTTGCTAATTGGGCTTGGGCTCAAAGTAGTTATTACGTATATAAAATATCTGGCAGTCCTTATTTTAATGAACACATGTCTGTGCAGCGTGGTGGGGCCTTTACAGATTCTGATACTTTGACCTTGCACAAATTGGATACCGTATATTTAATTAATCAATTAGGGGAACTGTATGAGTTAAACCAACCTAAGGCCTATACCTATAATACCTTATATCAGCATAGAAAACATGAAAAAACCAATTCTTTTACCTCTAAGTATTTTTCATATGTATGGAGACAATTTATGAACCAAAAAGATATTAGGCAGCGACCAGGTGTGGTATATAGGGAAGATAGAAATATTCAATTAAACAAACCTATGGATAGTATAAGATGGTTTGTACCCAAAATTAAATTTAGTTGGGAGAATAGAACAGATAGCTTAACAACCTATTTTCATTTAGAAGATTTAAAGACTGCCCATATTACTAAAATAGGTACAAATACTAATTACCTTGAGCTTTTTAGGGATAATTTAATTTTAAAACCAGGTACCTCCTACAGATGGGCCGTAACAACTACCCCATTTCCAGATTATAAAAAAGTAAAGTTCAATACATTTGAATTATTAAGTAATGCGGACTATTTAAAACTAAAAGAAGAAATAAAGGCTTTAACCATGGCATTGCAATTACTTGGTTTTTCTGACGAGGATATTAAAATGGCCATATGTTTAGACTATAAGTTTTGTCAAGAATAACAAAGAGGTATGTCCAAGAAAAAGAAAAAGAAAAAGAAAAAGCTAAGTAAGTGGATATTGATGCGGGATGGGTTATTCAGTACCTTATTATCCCTTCTTTGTTGTTATCTCTTATCCCTATTATTTTTTAATACTTCTTTTTTTAATCCATTGTCAAAGGCGCTACAGGATTTTAGTTTTTTAGATGTGTATTATGCGGAACGATTAAATGCTGAAGAAAAAGTAAATCCTGATATATTCCTTATTAACGTGGAACATAAAAACAGGTATGAACTTGGTTTGGTCATGCAGAAATTGCTGAAAGAGAACCCTAAAGTAATTGGATTTGATGTTGTACTAAAAGATTTTAATAGGACCAAAGCGGATACGTTGTTGGCCAAACAGTTGAATAATAAAAAGGTGGTTGGATCCACAATAATTACACATGACCAAGAAATTTCTAACCATCCCTTTTTTAGGTGTGCCCAAAAACCTGGATTCGTCAATTTTAATTTTGATGGTACTAGTGCGGTCGTTAGGGAATTTGAAAGTGAGGTCCATAAATTTAAGAGCACCCATCAATCTTTTGCTTTATCTATAGCCAAACTTTATTTATCCAATAAAGAATGGAAGCAACGAAAATTAAATCAAGAATTAAAGGGTTCCAAAGTAATAAATTATCAAGGTAATTTAAATGGATTTTTTCATTTTACCATAGATGATTTTATGGCGTTAGAGGATATTTCCTTTATTAATGATAAAATTGTTTTACTGGGATATCTTGGAACCCCCACAGGCAATATTTATGATGTTGAGGACAAACATTTTACGCCTTTGAACGAAATTACCGCAGGTAAAAGTATACCGGACATGTACGGCTTGGTCATTCATGCAAATATAATTGCCATGATTTTGAATAACGGTTTTATGCATGAAGTTTCAAAAATTACTTTATTACTACTAACTTTTATCTTCAGCTTTTTGGCAAGTATCTATTTTATATGGTTAAGCAAGCGTTTAAAAATCAGCTATAGAACGGTAAGGAAAGGAGTATTGTTCTTATTTGCAATTCTGTTGGTTTGGTTTACCTTGATGCTATTTAAAAAAGGCATTGTAATAAAATCCGCACCAATTATTGCCGTAACTGTGTTTAGTGCAGGATTTATAAAGTTTTATAAGCATTTGGTACGTTTTATAAATACCAAAATTAAATTTAAGTCCTATTTAAATTAGATTACTTCTCCCTGGCATTGTTGACCATAAGATCTTTAAATTGAGCATCATTATCTAAAATGGTGTAAAAATCCTTAATGTAGTTTTTTGCATGTTCATAATTCTTAACATCTTCAAAATAGTTTTTATGCTGGTCTATTATACTATATATCGCTTGGCGCTTCTCTAGAAAGTGTTTTCTCGTTTTATTGAATAAAGTAATGTCTCTTTTAAATCCCCTGTACAGACGTTGTTGTACATTGGTGATGTTCAATGGGGTGTTCTGTATATTGGAGACAACGGCATAACTAGCGTTTACTAGACCGGACATGTCAAAATCATAAGGTATAGGGATAATTTGGCCGTCTTTGTATACAAGTTTCTGATTATGCTGATAGGCTGTAGAGAAATCTGTATTACCTATCATAAACTGGAAAAAAGCATTGGTCATTGATACATGTTCAGATTGGTTTAACGGATGAACAAAACGTTTTAGAACCTGTGCATCTTTTCTTTTGGCTACCACCTTATCATCTTCTATTAGTATCGCTTTTAAATGATATGTTTTTGGTTTTCTAGATGCTAAAGCTTCTTCTCCGTTATATAGAGAAGTATTTTTCAATTCTATGGGTATAAAAGCTGCCAAAGGATGTATTTCATCTTTCTCACCTCTTGTGTCTTCGTATTCAATAGTTGCCAAGCGGGTTTTAAAATGGATGTCCGAAACAAGTTCATAGATTTTATATGCCAAGTATTCCTTTAATACATCATCATTACCTCTATTTTGTAAAAGGCACGGTAACACTAATTTTAATTTTTTATGGCCTTCAAATAAAGTATTCTTTGATGATGATTTTTTTATGGTCATTTTAAGTGGTGGAAAATAACAGGTTTTACGTCTAAAATTTCCACGCGCATTTATATAAACTGGTATGGTGTCCCAGCTTGCATCCATTTTGTAAATTAAATTAGTATAGACGGCATTGTGCTTATCCGTTTCTTTTTTTAGCTGTTTGTTGGTGTATTGGAGTTTTAGTGGTAAAAGTTCATTGTATTTAATAAATAGCTGAGCTGAAATACTTTTAGTTATTAAAATGAAAATGAATGAAATGATTAATTTCATATTTTTAGTTTTCGACCAACACTTTTATTAATGCTATAGATGAATTACCAAATGAATTATCTTCAAACACCTCTTTACTTACTATTTTAAGATAGTATTCGCTGCCAATTTTTGGATTAGGAACTTCTAGTACTTCAGGTTCAAGCATATTACTTTTTATTTCTGAAGGAGTTTCCCTTGTTTCCCCAAAAAAAGCATCATAAACCAACCGATCGTTATTTGGGTCAATTGGAGTAATCCATGTGAAGATTATTTTACCTTCGTTTCTTTGCCTTATAGTAATTTCTGCTGGAAAGGGTGCGCGATTTATTGATGGAAATCCTTCACTATAAAAAGTAAATACTTCACTTTTAACACTTCCATTTCCTGCTATTATTTGCCATTGGTACCATCTGCCAAAATCTAAGAATACATTTTCTGATGTTTGGTCTTTATTTAAATCTATAATTTTTTGCTGCTCTGAATCAAGAATTTTTTTATTTGAATCTAACTCATCTATTAATAACATAAGATTTTCATTATCACCATCAACTGACCATTCAAAAGGAATATTGACCAGTAACCCATCAGATTCACCTTCAAGACAAGGAGTCTTGTCAAGTGGTGCTTTTAAGAATATAGCACGCTTATCTTTTACAAATTCCCCAGTGCATCCTATTGAAAATAGACTTAGTATTAGTATACATTTTAATAGATGACCTTTCATGATTTTTAATCTTTAATTAATTTAAACTTTATGTTTTGCCCGGACTTAGTATGTATTTGTCCAAAATATATTCCGGTCGGATAGGTTGATAGATTTACTTCAATTGATCCGTCTACTATATTAAGGATAGTGTTTAAAAAATTCTTTCCTGAAAAATCAGTAATTATGACCTGTGCCTGCTCTTCTAAAACGAATCCTGAAAATGTCAAAAAACTATCTGTAGGGTTTGGAAAAGCATAAATCTCATTTAGAACAACTTGGGTTTTTACCAAACCTTGACAAGCAGCTTCTCCTGTTATAGTGATATCATTAATTCCGTTTATTATTGGAATTGAAATAGTTTTTTCTTTAAAATCTTTAAACTCAAATACATGTTCTTTGAAACCGTTGAAAATAGAATATCTTCTACTCCCGGAAACTTTTAAGTCAACCATTTTTGAAGTTAAATTCACTTGTTTGCCAGAAAGATTTAACCCATTAAGTTCCTTTATGAAAACTTCATATGACGGGGGTATAATATCTATATTTTCATCAATAAACTTAAATGTTACCAAATGCCTGCCAGATGGGAGATTTGTAAATGTTGCTTCTTTGTTACGCTCAATTTCCAATTTCATACCTAAGCTGTTGATTGAAGCTATAAAATCAAAGCCAGAATTGTTTTTTATAGTCACGTCTCCTTCATTTGTATCCGCACAAGTATTTGTAGCAACTGAAACTTGAAGTGCCGTACTATTAAGACTGCTTGTATCAAACTCTGTACTAACAATTTCCATTTTTGCTTTGGCACCAGCTTGATATCTTTCTCCTTCACTTATTAACATAGTAATAGTTTCTGGTTCTTCAATTCCCGAATCAGGATCTTCCAAAGCCACTACAGTTATTGTTTGAATATTTGATTCTCCACTTTTAAAAGTTAAAACCCCTGTACCATTTTGGGTAAAATCATTATTGTCCCCTTCAATGGCAGGGTATAATTCATTATCATCAATAAATGAATAATTTACATTTAAATCGATTCCCGAGGTGTTTGGAGGGTCAATACTAATTTCAAAAGTTCCGGTATTATTTTGAAGTGGATTTTCAAATATCTGATCATTTAAAGGATTAATATCAACCTTAAATTGTATTTTATCTTGATCGTTTCTTGGAATGACAACAGTTCCTCTATTGTTATTTTTATCAACCGTATAGCCTTGACCATCTAAGAGTGTCAAAATAATGGTTTTTTCATCTTCAGGAATGTCATCTGGAATTGCCTCTATTTCAATTGTTTTTTCCAAATCTCCAACTGAGAACAATACTGAACCTTCAATAGTTATATAGTCATTACCATTTTCGGCAGTTCCTTCAATGAGATAAGCTATTTCAATATTAGTACTGGCACCATTTAGATCATCTATTTTTATTTTAAAAAGCCCCTTATTGTTAATGTAGTCTTCTTCGTCGGCTGTCGCATCTTCAATAGTCAATGAAGCTTCTACTGTTGGTAATATGACATAGTCTCTATAATACTGCCTGGTAGCTTGTAAATTGAAATTATCACTATATGATTTTAATTCGATTCCAAATCTTTCTGATACTTCATCATCATCGGGGTTTGTTTGTATAACTAAATCATAATCCGGATTCTGCTCACCAACAGTTGCCGTTATAATTTCTGCCTCTAAACCGTTACTATTGATAATGTCTTCATGTGCTGCAGTAGTATAATAATCATTCTCTAAACCTTCTTCGGCAGCACTTAAATTAATTGGGTTAGTTCCATCACTATATACTATTTCAATTTTATATTCTTCATTAAGCTTAGCACCCTTTTCCGCATTAAATGAGAACTTAATGGCATCTCCTTCTTCAATAGTATTGTGAGCACAGCAACCAGCACCAGGGCCATCAGCTACGCTCATATTTGAATCATCCAACGTATAATGAACTATAAATTTGCCTTCGTCGTCTATAATTTTTGCTTGTAAAGGATTAGGTAGTGATATTTGAATTTCCTCATTTGGTTCCTGAACAGTTGCTAAATAATATTCATGTGCATCATCAAATTCATTTTCTTGTGGTAGGGCTAATGTAATTGACCCACTTGAGGCTCCAATTGGGATAACAATTTGTGAAGTTATAGATTCATTAGGCCTAGGGGGAGTATTGATAATTTCAGAAGGAGCGATTAATTTTATATCATTTTCTGCTGGTATTTGCCCACTTTGATTATAATTAATTATTTCTGCTCTTAGATTTTCAGGTAAGCTTAAATCTGGACTGAAAGTTATGGGAAAAGTTAATTCTTGAGTAGTATTATACTCAGATCCATCATTCTTTTTAAGTGTTAAAGTAAAGGTGTCAAATCCTTCTCCATCTACTTCTTCACCATCTCTGCCTGCCTGTATTCCGTTGCCCTCTGTTCCCCCAGTATTTTCAAGCTCTGCAAGTATTGAATTATTTAGACTAACATCATTTATTTTAATCGTTATTGTAAGCCCAGAGTAATCAAAAGAATTGGGGTCATAATTGTCAAAAACATATGGGCCATTCCCAAATTCATCTCCAGGAAAAAAAAGCGTTATGGTCTCTTGTCCTGGTTCATTAAAATTATCAGTATTTATTTTTATTTCTAAAATACCATCTGGATTTTCGCTGTTGTTAATTGTTGTAGTAATACTACTACCAAAATTTAATTCGTAATCTTGATTTAGGACTGCTCCATCCTCTGATATTGAAAAAATTATAGGAATCTCGTAGTTTTCCGCATTATTTGGAGTTCTTGCATTAAAGTTAATTAGAAGCGTTTCCCCTTCATTTACAGTGTATTCGTTATTTTCTATTTCAAAATCACCATTTATTTCTGTTTCAAAAATTATAAGTTCATAACCTGAATATATTTTAGAGTTTTTAATCACAATTTCAATTATTAGTTTTTCACCAGGGTTCAAAACTTCTCCTTCAGGGTTTGTACTATAGTCTACAAGGGAGAATGTATTATCTGGAGGTGATATTTCAACAAAAAATGTTTCATCAAGTTCATCAAGACTATCATCATTTAAGGCTGTTAAATTTGCTAGATATGACGAGTAGAAATCAAAACCAGTATCGTTAGTAGTAATGGTTAAATTTTCATTTATAGTATTATAATCATTATTAGTAGCAATTGCGCTATCGTCGAAAGTGGTAATATTTATATTATAATTAGATAATTCGGTAGTTTCTTTGTTCAAAACATCAAAACCGAAGTTAATATTTGAACCACCCTCAATAAGTGTATATGGAGCTTGTAATGCATCTTTACTGTCACTGACAGAATTCTCAAAAAGCTTTACTGCTATTAACGTATTCACTTGATTTTGACCCTTATCCTTAACGGTCAAAGTAAAGATGCTGGGTTCTAATATGGTAAATAAGTTTGTATCTGAAGAAGTTACTGTTATTGTATAAACTTCGTCTCCTTCATCAATACCATCATCAAACGCCGTTACAGATATACTGCCATCAGGATTTATAGCACTCACTGTAAATGGACTATTTGGTATGGTGGTTTCGTTTCCATTGAACCTAAAGTCTGTTACGTTAGAATTCCCGTTTATAGAAAAATCTATTATAGGATTATATTGGGTTCCATTTGTAGCATTATTATCAGCATCAAAGTTCAAGGTAAATGTTTCGCCTTCGGTAATTTCATAATTAGGGGTATTACCTGCATTGGTTAAGTTTGCTAAAACACCAAATGCAGTAGATGCTGTACAATCCACACTATAGCTTGTTCCGCTATCCTTTTGCCAACCTGCCTGGTTATTAGCATTGTTTACATCGCTTACTTGAATACATGTCAAGGCCAAATTTTCTATGGCGTTAAATGTTATTAAATTGCTGTCTACACCAGAAATGTCCAATGAGGAAAGATTATTTGAAAACAAATTTAATTCTTCTAATGTGGTCGTTTCCGGTAAGGTTATAGATCCTAGATTATTGTCAGAGAGATCTAAAGTGGTCAACAATGTATTATTGTTTAAAGCTACTGTATTTATGTTGTTGCCACCGGCCAGTAGAAGGGATAATGAACTATTACTATTGGTATTTAAACTTGTTAAATTATTGCCAAAAATGTACAAAGTATCCAATAATGAATTTTGGGATACATCTATTGTACTAAGATTACAAAATGCAACATTCAGATTTGTTAGTTGGGTTAATTGGGAAAGATTTACAATGCTATTAAAATTATTATAGCGTACATCTAAATAAGATACATTGGGTACACCTGTAAAACTGATGGTGCCACTGTTACCAATAGTATTGTTTTGGAGTTCTAATGTTGTCACATTGGGTAATATGGTGCCACCATTTATAAATGAAATAGGTTTGCCGCTTAAATTACACTCATTGGCCCTAATTATTTGTAATGTGTTGTTTTGGAGAGGAAGTGCGTTTAAATCATTAAAACTTATGTTTAAATCCTGTATTGATATAAAATCTTCTATTCCTGTTAGGTCATTGATTCCTTCATTGGAAATATCTAAAATTGTAATGGAACTGATATCTGAAGTCAACACCCTGCCATTTGGTATACCTCCTTCAGTATCTATTCCTTGATCCAGTAAACTTTGTTCAAAATTTACATCTGGTATTAGCGTATATATACTAGGACAATTGGCACTGAATACCGTTGATCCGTTTCTTCTAAAATTCGTATTGTTATTTAAACTAGTTGCCCTTGCGGTATCCTCTACTTGTATACAGTTTAATTGCGGATTGTTCTGTATATTCATATTGGTCAGTGCACTCAAGCCCCTAATGTCCAATGACAATAGATTGTTATTGGCAATATCAAATATTCTTAAACTGGTATTGCTAGAAAGATCTAATGAGGCTATATTGTTAAAATCAAGTCCGGCAATTTCCAGATTCGTAAGTCCGTTTATATTAAGGTTCTCAATATCATTATAGAACGCTCTAATATCCTCAATCGTTGTTAGTCCCTCCAGGTCTAAACTTGTTAGGTCATTACCCTGAACCCAAAGCTCCACTAAACTTGTAAAATCTTTAATGCCCGTTAAATCTGTAATTCCCAGACCAATTTCATTTTCATTGATATTGAAGTTATCATCATTTGTTAAGTTCAGGAATGTAATATTCTGAATATTTGATGTAAGCACACTACCATCAAGTACGTCATCATAATTTTGGTCAATTAATGCTTGTTCAAAATTGGAATCCGGAATTAAGGTAACTTGGGCAATGCCTATATTGACAGCCAAAAAATATAATAAGAATACTATTTTACTTTTCATTTCATTATAGTTTAAATCCTAAATATTATCTATAAATATCTTGGAACAGGGGTAGGTTTAGTCCAAAGTAAACATGCTTCATTTTGCCATCCATAACCAAACTGCTCAAAGCCGCAGAACCTATGGTTATTGGGCCATATCGCAGGCCAAAGCCGGCATATATGTCACTGGAACCTTGTTCATAGGTAATGGGTAGGTATAGACTGAACTTTTGCGTTTCGTATCTTGGTGTTAATGTTATTAGGTCTAATCTACTATTGGTATATAGGTCATCGTTTTTAGTCAAAGATTTTATATAATTGATATTCACGTAATAACTTTTGTCATTGAATATGATATAGTCCAAACCAATATTAAGTGTCTGTGGAAGTACAAAGGTTACTTCTCCTTGTTGCGGATTGGGAGAAACATTGGTATTGGCTTTTAAAGCATTGATCAAGCCATTATCTATAATTTCATTTTTTTCAACAGAAATTGTGGCCCCATTTGTATTCGTCAACTGATCTAAACCAACACCCCTTTTAGGTTCTATATTGGCCATATGTTCATAGGTAATCTGCCCTATATCCAAAACGGCTGCACTAATCTTTAATTTATAGGTATTAATGGCCCCTGCGTTGCTCCTTACATCTACCCGATTGGTTTCCCTAGGCCTCCATTCATAAACCAGGCCTATATCACCGCCATAACCTGTTCCATTATTGTCAAAATTTCCAAAGGCAGTTGTATAGAACTTTTTTGGATTATTGGGCAAATTGTTTTCGGTCGTTGAAAGGTAGGTTAGATCTAAATCTGTAATGGTTACGTTGCCAGAAGTGCTAGGGGTATAATTTCCGGTAATGGTTCCTCTAGCCTCCACAGCTTTGCTGCCCATTAAATATTTTGCAGTTCCTCCTATTTTGATAAAATGATAATTTGAATTTAAAAGGACCAAAGCATAGTTTAACCCTACTTCTTTCCAATAATTACTCGTGTTATTAAAGGTTGAATTAAAGGCGGCTTCCTCTGCATTTTCAAAATCATTATTCAAAGCAGAGAACAACTGACCGTTAAACCCTGTGTAATCAGAGAACGCTCTGGACCTTAATATAAGACTTACTGCGTGATTGTTATTTATATTATATAGGACAGAGGGTAATAAAACATCCGAATCTGACACCATAAAATTGGCGTTTGATGATTCGTCAATATTTTCCGAAAAATTTAAGCCATTAAATGCGTTAGGATTAGTTTCTATATCAAAATAATCAATAGCTCCATAATCTGCTATCCCCATTTGATGATAAGATACGCCATTTATATGCCATCTATATTTGGATTGTGCACTATTTGCAGGATTGGTAATGACCCCATATATACCATTGTAATTGTCAAAACCAAACCCATGTCCGGTTTGTGAATAGGATATAAATGGAAGCAAAAAAAACAATGATAAAATCAGGAGTTGATTTATTTTCATTTTGGTATGGGTAGTTTGGTGGTTGTTATTGCTTAGGGGATTTTAAATGTATAAAAAGAATCTTAAAATAAATAGTGTATTTCATCGATTACACCGAATAAACAGTGGTTTTGTCGATTACTCAAATATAATATGCTCCTTATGGTTTAAAAATACCCGTTAATAGGTATTTTTATCGTTAAGGACTAATAATCAGATTCTTACAAAAAGAATGGAAGTTAATAAAAGCTAGTAGGAAATTTCTTTACATTTTAAAGATTAGAGACTTGTTTTAATGCCAAATCTGAAATTTTTCGCTCTTGGTATATGGTCTCATTATCTTGAAGAATATCACTTTTATAAAAAGAGATTTTTTTGGTAATTTTTGTGGGTAGTGTTATGGCATCAACAGCGGTATATTCTTTAAATACTAATTCAGTTTTTCTGGTATATCCATTTTTTGGTTGCCCTCTTTTATATTCCGTTATTTTTTCCGTTTCTTCAATAGCATGCAATAAACCTGTATAGGTGCTATAGTAATATCTTTTGGTCAGAATAATCCGTTTTCCCTTTTTATTAAGATTACCCTGCTCTAAAGTTTCTTGTGGAAGCTCTACGGTAAAACACTCCTCATCATTTATGTGTTTTCTTCTTCTATAATCAGTGATTTCAGGATTGGATATCCATATAAAATCATCAAAAAAATAAAAAAGGCTTGGACGTATTTGTTTTTTGAAATCATAAGGGTCCCTATTGGCGGTAGTTCCTAATTTAGGAGCTCCTTCTTTCCAATTATCCTCATCTACATATTTATAGGAAAGTGAATCGTTGTTTACGACCATATATTCAATAGGGTCGCTAAAATTTCTTGATACCACTCTAGTTTTAGTTGGTCCCATTTCATATTCATATGTGTAGTTATGTTCGTTCTGGTTTTTAGATAACCCCAACTTTTCTGAAATGACCTCTTTAAAATTCAATTGTTTTATTTGTCCCATGTTTTTAAGCCCGCCCATTTCTTTGAAATAACGATTAAAGATTAGATCGGTACTAATATCCCTTTCTTGGGTATTTTCATTTAATATGATGTTTTTGGTAGGATTGTTTACGTTCATCCAACCAATCTTTACGGCCTCTAGGCGCTTTTCACGACCGGGATGTGTTCTACTGTCTTCCTCTAATGTATAATTGTCAAACATACTTTGGGCTTCTTCCAAAGTACTGCCCATCATGGCCAATGTTTTACCTGCAAACCTATCGGCATCAATTTCCCATCTAGGGTTACTGCCCTTATTATTTAACGTATGGTATAGTAAAAAATGACCCACTTCATGCGCTAGTACTCCAATGGATGCCCAATCTGTATTAGACTTGTCTGCCATACTTTTTAACCAACTTGGATCGTAAAGAATGTAGGGTGATAAATTATTATCATTATCTTTTTGAATGGTAGCAACTGCATTTTGTATTTTACTACATTTTCTAATTTTGAAGACCCTTTTTAATTGCATTTGCGCCATCATTTGGTCCACAATGTCTTCTGCTTCCTGATCAGCGGCTTCACTTTGTTGTCCCATACATAGTTCATCTATATCCTCTAATACGATATCCTGAAAACCTTGGGCCTTAATCTGGTTGTGCAATAGCAGTATAAATAAAAATAGAACTGAATATTTCATTGTTAGGCTTTTATCTCTACAAAATAAGAAATTACTTTAATTATTTCATTACTTGAAACTTAGGCCTTGTTTTTTCTTTTATGATATACTGGCAATTTTAGCCCTAGGTAAACATTTGCCATATTGGATTTTTTTGAAATATTAGACAATATGGTACCAGACCCAAAAAACAAAGGACCTATTCTAATACCGGCACCTAGTGCGGTTTTACCTAAACTACTTGTAGATATTGGTAAATAGGCACCAAAGATGCGGGACTCATACCTGGGTGTAAAGGTGAACAGGTTTAAAGTGTTATTGTTGAAGTAGGCTTCTTTATTGACGAGTCCTTGCCGGTAATTCATATTTAGATAAAACTTTTTATAAAGATTATAGTCCACATTTATATTCATGGAAGTAGGGAGCGATATTTTAATAGGCTCATTAATAGTATTTTGCGTGGCATTATTATCCAAAACATCAATAAAATCTTCTTCAAGTTCTTGTGCGCTAACCATGGTGTCTATGGTATAATTCGTAAGCTGTGCATTAGAATATGTAATACTTCCAATATCAACTATAGATAAACCAAATTTTAATTTGTATTGGTTAAAACCCCTGGGATTGTTAGCGTTGGAATCTGCTAAACTTGTATTGGTCCTATATTCATAAACAAATCCAACATCGGTACCAAATCCAAACGTTAATTCATTAAAGTATTCTTCCGCCTCTTGTTCATCGTCATAGCTCATACCATATGAAAAATTACCGGTCAAGGCTACCTGTTCGTTTTGGGTATCATAGGTGCCGGACAATGAATTGGAATTTCCCTGTACAGCTCCACCGCCAATAAGGTATTTTAAGGAAACACCCCCTTTAAATAAGTTGTTCGCGTTTGTAAAAATGACTCGGCCATATGATATGCCAATCTCTGCCCAAGCATGTGTGGTAAAGTCTAAATATTCTTGGTTGAAGTTAAAATCGTTATTTGGAAAACCGTCATATATGCCCTCAAATAACTCTCCGTTAACATTATTAAAGTTACTGGCTAAACGCACACGTGTAAATAAGCCAATACTATTTTTTTCGTTTAGAGAGAACATAAATGAGGGTCCTAATACTTCTGCATTTACCATAATTTCATTTTGATTGGATGGAAACCGTTCCAAACCGGAAAAACTACCATCCTCAAGTAGGTTGGATATATTATCCAACGTTAGATAAGTATAGTCGGTAGCCAATAAACTATTGATTGATATAAAGTTTACTTCTGTTTTAACTCTTGAATCTGCGATATTACCTGGATTATGGAAAAGGCCATGAATTCCACTATAGTTATCTGTTTGATATCCAATTGTACCTTGGGATTGAATTTGTTGAATACTTAGTAAAAGGAGTATAAAGGCAAAATATTTCATGATATTAGTTTTATATCATTCAAAACTATGCGAGAATTATACGGAAAGAAATACCCTTTGATGGGTATATATGGGTTAATACTATTAATGAAACTAGGGGAAGGTGACGTAAAATTGCATAAAAAACATACCTGAATGCCTTCTATAAGTAATACGATTCAGGTATGATTTTACGGACATGACTCTTTTTTGAAATATATTCTTCACTGATGATATAAACCAAATCGCTGTCATATTTGGTTTAAAGAATCACATTTTAATTATTTAGGTTTTATTTCATTGGTGATGAATGCAACAACTCCATACCCGTAGAAGATCTTGGCTTAAAACCTATCCAGTCTTTTTCGTTTGAGTTTTCTTGCAACTCCAAAAATTTGGCGTTGTCTTGGTTTTTAAGGTGTTGTCCAAGAAAAGCAGTTACAAAATGTTGGTTAACGTTGTTAAGTTTTCGTTGGTCCCATGATGGTTCTGCATATCTGTAGTACTCATCTATATGTAAACCAGGCGCTAACGCTTCTGCTGGTGGTGGGTTAGGTGCTACATTATGTCTTGCGTTTTCATAAGTCAATAAGTACCGGTCTGCATTTACCGCACCTTCATAAATTGCTTTAATTCCTTTTTCGTAACCGGATATATCATCTTGGCTTCCGGCAATGAAGAAAGTAGGTGTTTTTAATCCTTTTAATCCTTCCGCATCCCAAACTCCTCGTTCCATTCCCCATGGAGCAAATGCTACGATAGCCTTTATTCTAGCATCAGCTAATTTTTCGTATTCCGCATTTCCAGCAAGATTTACGGAAATTGCAGAACTACCGCCAGTCATTCCTGTAAAAAATTGTCCTAAACCAGCACTATATCCGGCTCCGCCAACGTTTAATACTCCGTATCCTCCCATAGAATATCCTATGATTGCCGTGTTATTGACATCTACTAGTCCGGCTATTTTATTTTTAGAACCTTTAGCTCCTAGTTTTTCCATTTCATTGATTACAAAGCGAATGTCTTTAGGTCTATTGAGCAAAGTACTTTGAAATGCGTTCGCATCCTTAAAAGTAGAATCGGTATGGTCAATAGCTGCTACGATGTACCCTTTAGAAGCCAGGTTTTCCGTTAAATAGGTCATTAGATATCTAGAACCTACATAACCGTGAGATACTACCACCAAAGGAAATTTATTCCCTTTTAAAGCATCGGCATCTCTGTAAGCTCTTCCTTTAAAGGTAAACGGCGTTAATGGTCTAAGCGTATCGCCTCTTGTTCCCATTACTTCATCATATACAACTGCTTTAGCATCATTGTTTACGCTGGCAGGATACCAAACTTCAATAGTAATTGGTCTGTCATAGGTTGGATCTTTACCTTCTTTCGAATTTAAAATATCTATTTGATCAGGGTTAACAAGGTTTACGGTCTGTACGCCAACTTTATATTCGCCTCTTGCACTAAGTTCCGGGGCATCGGGCAATTGGTCTCCATATAAAAAATCATTGGTTTGGGCATTTACAGTGCTAATTGTTAACCCATTGAAAAGGAGGGTAATTAACGATGCCGAAAATAAAAGCGTTTTAAGTTTCATAATTGTTAGTTTGTTGGCTTAAATATAAGAATACTTTAAACATTTAACTGTTTAGTTTTAAAACGTTGAATTGCTGTATTTTTTTAAGATAAGTTATCAATTCGTTTAATGATACTTAGAAATTTAAATCTTGATTGAAGATTGTCTACGGAATGGACGGTGGAATTCATAATGTGATAATTAAGCTTCTTTAGAGATGCTAATAAAATCTTAAAATCAACATTTGCGTAACAAAATGTTTAATTTTAGAGAAGACTAATATCAAACTATTAAAATGAAAAAGCACCTTACCAATGCTAGCATATTCTTGCTGGCATGTCTGCTATTGCCGTTATCGGTACTATCTCAAAGAAAGAAAAAATCACAAACTGCTACTCCTACGTATCCAGAAGAGCTATACTCTAGCTTAGACTATAGATTGATCGGTCCGTTTCGTGGTGGTAGATCTGCTGCGGTAACTGGTGTGCCTGGCGAGCCTAATTTGTTTTACTTTGGCGCAGCAGGTGGCGGAGTATGGAAAACTTTAGATGGCGGTCGTACATGGGACAATATTTCCGATGGATATTTCGGTGGAAGTATAGGTGCCGTTGAGGTAGCTAAAAGTGACCCGAACGTTATATATGTTGGTGGTGGAGAAAAAACCTTAAGAGGTAACGTATCATCAGGTTACGGAGTTTGGAAAACCGAGGATGGAGGTAAAACTTGGGCTACGGCTGGGTTGGAAAAAAGTAGGCATGTACCACGACTTCGCGTACATCCTACAGATTATAATACGGTATATGCAGCGGTTCTAGGCGATATTTATAAGCCGACTAAAGACCGTGGTATTTATAAAAGTACGGATGGCGGTAAAAATTGGAAGCAGGTATTGTTTGTAAACGAGCAAGCGGGTGCGGTAGACTTGACCTTTGATCCTAACAACCCAAGAATTTTGTATGCTTCTACATGGCATGCACAACGTACCCCTTACAGTTTAATAAGTGGTGGTGACGGTTCTGCTCTTTGGAAAAGTATGGATAGTGGAGAAACTTGGACAGAGATTTCAAAAAATGAAGGTTTCCCAAAAGATACTTTGGGTATTATTGGTGTAGCCGTTTCTCCTAAGAATTCAGAAAAGGTATGGGCTATAGTAGAGAATAAGGAAAAAGGTGGTTTGTACCGATCCGAAAATGGAGGTAAAACTTGGTCAATCGTTAATTCGGAAAGAAAGCTGAGACAGCGTGCATGGTATTACACAAGAGTATATGCCGATACGCAAGATGAGGATGTGGTGTATGTGTTGAATGTGAACTACCACAAGTCGACCGACGGAGGTAAATCATTCAATACGTTCAATGCGCCCCATGGTGATCATCATGATTTGTGGATTTCACCTGAAGATTCGCAACGTATGATCATTGGCGACGATGGCGGTGCTCAAATTTCTTATGATGGCGGTGAAACTTGGAGTACCTACTACAATCAGCCTACGGCACAATTTTATAGGGTTACGACAGATGATTCTTTTCCTTATAGAATTTATGTGGCACAGCAAGATAATTCAACTTTAAGAATAGACCACAGAAGTGATGGGCGTACCATTGATGATAGTAATTGGGAAGAAACTGCCGGTGGTGAATCTGCTTGGATTGCTGTAGACCCAAAAGATAATGATATTGTGTATGGTGGTAGTTATGACGGATTTTTAACCAGGGTCAATCATAAAAACAAAACGGTAAGAGGTATCAATGTTTGGCCAGACAACCCAATGGGTGCTGGTGCGGAAGCTATGAAGTATCGTTTTCAGTGGAATTTCCCCATTCTATTTAGTAGACATAACCCGAAGAAATTATATACATTTTCTAATTACGTACATGTATCGGAAAATGAGGGTCAGAGCTGGGAGGTTTTAAGTGGCGACCTAACACGAAACGACCCAACGAAATTGGGTTCTAGTGGCGGACCAATAACTCAAGATAATACCAGTGTGGAATATTACTGTACCATTTTTACGGCAAATGAGAGTCCGTTGAAAGAAGGCCTGTTATGGGTAGGTAGTGATGACGGATTAATTCATGTTTCTAAAGATTCTGGTGCAACTTGGGAAAATGTCACGCCTTCTAATATGCCAGAGTGGAATATGATCAACAGTATAGAACCATCAAACTTTGATGAGGGTACATGTTATGTTGCCGCAACAAGATATAAGTTGGGCGATTTTCAGCCTTATCTTTATAAAACCACGGATTATGGCAAAACATGGACAAAAATAACGAACGGTATCCCTTCTGAACATTTTACTAGAGTATTGCGTGAAGACCCTAAGAAGAAAGGCTTGTTATATGCAGGTACCGAAACAGGTATGTACGTTTCGTTTAATGACGGAGCTAGTTGGTCTCCTTTTCAAATGAACTTACCTATTGTTCCAATTACAGATTTGACTATTAAAGATGATAATTTAATTGTAGCAACGCAAGGTCGTAGCCTTTGGATAATAGATGATTTAACGGTGTTGCATCAATTAGATGAAAGCAAGAAGAATGCGAATACCATTTTGTTCAAACCAAAAGATTCATACCGTACAAAAGGTAGGGCAACTAAGAAGCCATCAAAAACTTCAGGTCAAAATTTGGAGAACGGCGTCATTACCCATTTTCTTTTGAAGAACTATTCTGAAAAAGACACCGTGCAATTAACGTATACTAATATGGCTGGTGATACATTGGCTAACTATAGTTCTACGGCAAAGAAAAAAGACAAGAAGTTAGACCTTAACAAAGGGGGCAACACTTTTGTTTGGGATACGCGCGGTAAAGGAGCTGCGAAACTCGAAGGAATGATTTTCTGGTGGGCTAGTTTTGACGGTGCCAAAGCTGTGCCTGGAGATTACAAAGTACACTTGAATGTGAACGGGACTAATAACAGCGAAACGTTTACCATTTTGCCAGACCCAAGAGCAGAGAGTTCTGTAGCAGAAATGCAGCAACAATACGATTTTATTACCGATATCAATACTACTATTGAAAATGCGCATCAATCTATAAAAAAGATTAGAGATGTTACGGCACAATTGAATGCATTTACCGAGCAGTATAAAGATGATGAAAGAACTACCGAGTTGATAGAAAAGGCCAAAAAAATGAAAGAAAAGCTTGGCGAGGTAGAGAAGGCATTATATCAAACAAAAAACAGAAGTAGACAGGATCCATTGAACTTCCCTATAAAATTAACCAATAAGTTAGGTCATTTGAACAGTTTGGTTTCTATAGACGATTTTCCACCTACGGAGCAAGATATTGCGGTGAAGAACGAGTTGACAGCTAAAATAAACAAGGAGCTTCAAATTTTTAATAACGTTATATCATCTGAACTTCAAGAATTCAATAAAGAGTTTAACGAGTTGAACTTAAACTATTTGTTTGTTGAAGACGGAAAGTAAAAATCCATGAATAAAAACCTCTCTATTCTTTAGAGAGGTTTTTATTTTTTAGATAAAACCCAACCATGACACATGAAAAAACAACTATTCTTTTTTATGGCGGTACTGGCAACTACCATAACTTTTGCCCAATCTGCCAACGATTATTTTCAGCCTTTAAAATTCAGAAATATTGGTCCGTTTAGAGGTGGGCGTTCGGTAACTGCAACGGGAGTTATCGGTGACCCTATGACCTACTATATGGGTACTACCGGTGGGGGATTATGGAAAACAGAATCTGCCGGACAACGTTGGGAAAATATTTCTGATGGTTATTTTGAACTGGGCTCTGTTGGTGCGGTTTCGGTATCGGCTTCCAATCCTAATATTGTTTATGTGGGTATGGGAGAACATGCACCACGTGGTGTTATGACATCTTACGGTGACGGTATATATAAGTCTACTGATGCGGGTAAAACTTGGAAGAAAATGGGACTTGAGAAAACCCAGCATATATCGCGTATCATTATACATCCTACAAATCCTGATATTGTTTATGTGGCTGCGCAAGGTGCTCTTTTTGAAGGTAATGCAGATCGTGGTATCTATAAATCTGTTGATGGGGGTAAGACTTGGAAAAACACCCTATTCGTAAATGAATTAACGGGTGCTTCTGAACTTTCTATGGATGCCAATTATCCTGAAATTATGTATGCCGCCATGTGGGAACATCAACGTAAACCAAATATGGTGGTAAGTGGTGGTGCAGGTAGTGGTCTCTATAAATCTACGGATGCCGGAGAAACTTGGCAGAAAATACATAAAGGACTTCCGGAGGAAAAAGGAAAAATGGCGATAGCTGTGAGTCCTTCAAATTCTAACAAAGTTTATGCACTTATTGAAAGTGATTCAGATGCAGATAAAGGTGGACTTTTCGTTTCAAATGATGCCGGTGCATCTTGGAGCATGGTTAGTGGAGACAATAGATTGGTACAACGCGCTTGGTATTACATTGAGGTTTTTATAGATCCAAACGATGAAGATACGGTGTATGTTTTAAGTGCACCTGCGCTTCGTTCTGAGGATGGTGGAAAAACTTGGGAAAGACTTTCAGGAACCCATGGGGATTATCATAACCTATGGATAAATCCAAATAATTCTAAGAATATGGTGATTGCCAATGATGGTGGGGCTGCCGTTTCTTTCGATTACGCAAAAACTTGGTCCACTCAAGATAATATGCCTACCGCTCAGTTTTATCGTATTAACGTAGATAATCTGTTTCCTTATAATATTTATGCCGGTCAACAAGACAATACTGCGGTCAAAATTGCAAGTGCCTCTATGGGTAGAAGAAGTATAACAGAACAAGATTGGACATATACTGCCGGAGGTGAAAGTGCTTTTTTAGCTTTTGATCCAGATAATCCCCGCTATGTTTTAGGTGGTAGTTACCTTGGTACTATTGAAGTCTTGGATATGGAATCAAAGGCATCGACCAAAATTATGGCGGCACCCATTCAATATTTGGGTAGGGAAGCTAGAAATATGAAGTACCTGTATAATTGGAATGCACCAATAATTGGTTCTAAACATGAGCCTGGTACATACTATCACGGTGCGCAATTGGTTTTGCGAACTAAGGATATGGGTGTAACCTGGGAAGAAATATCGCCTGACCTCACACGCGATATCGATGCAAAACAAGGTAATGGCGGTGGTCCTTATACCAATGAAGCAGTTGGTGCAGAGAATTACGGAACATTGGCATATATGCTAGAATCGCCACATGTAAAAGGACATATTTGGACAGGTAGTGATGACGGATTGGTGCACTTGACCAAAAATGGTGGGGAAACTTGGGAGAATGTAACCCCTAAAGGATTGAAAGAATGTTTGATCAATGCCATAGAGGTTTCTCCTCATGACCCGGCTACGGCATACATTGCAACGACCAGGTATAAGTTTAATGATTATACGCCAGGTTTCTATAAAACAACAGATTATGGTAAAACATGGACGGCTATAAATTCAGGGATACCTTATGGAGCTTTTACCCGTGTAGTTCGTGAAGATGAGCTCAAAAAGGATTTACTTTACGCCGGTACGGAGAAAGGTATCTATGCATCATGGAACGGTGGTAAATCTTGGGAGCCTTTTCAATTGAATTTACCAAAAACACCAATTACAGATTTAAAAGTGCATCGGGGCGATTTAGTGGTGGCAACATCGGGGCGTTCGTTTTGGATATTAGATGATATTATTGCGCTATCTCAGTATCAACCGTCTAAGAAAGGACTTCAAATATTAAAACCAAAAGATGCTTATAATGGCTCTTGGGGGAGTCCGCTAAGTGGTAATTCTAGTTCATTTACGGGTAGCGATGCGTTTAACGGAATTAACCCTGCCAATGGGGTGGTTTTATATTATGAACTCCCAAAATTAGCGGATAGTACCGTAATTTCTTTAGAGATTTCTGATGCAAATGGGAAATTGATAAGAACAATCACTTCAGAAAAAGACCCTACGTATAAACCACACAATGGTGGTGGTGCTCCTCCAGCACCAATGTTGAGTAAGGAAGAAGGACTAAACCGTTTTGTATGGGATATGAAATACCCAATTATGCCAGGAGTACCTGATGTATATATTGAAGCAGGATTTAGCGGACATAAAGTTTCCCCTGGTACATATACTTTTACATTAAAGGTTGATGGGCAAACAGTATCCACCACAGGTTTAATAAAAGAAGTGCCTACCTATGAAACAAAACCTGGTCAGTATGAAGAGTTTGATGCTTTTATGACCAATGCAGAAGCCGAGTTGACCGAAATGCATAATATGGTGAATCTGTTGTACAAAGCACAACAAGATTTGGTAAAAGTGTTAAAAAAGGTAACCGATGCAGAAGTCAAAACCAAAGGTGAAAAGTTGCTGGCTGATTTAAAAGCTTGGGATGCCGATATGGTACAACGAAAATCTCAGGCGTATGATGACGTAGAGAATTTTCCAAATAAGTTCACGGCAGAATATCTGTTCATGATCAATCAGACCAATAGCAGTATCGCAAGATTGAACCAATCTAATAAAGACCGAAAGGCTGAATTGGATAAGAAATGGGAGACATTAAAAGCAAAGGGAAATCAATTGAAGAACATGGCAATATCAGCCTACAATAAAACCTTATGGGATGCAGGAGTAGGTGCAATAAGATTATAAGGTAAGTTCTATCCGCTTTTGCTAACTTTGAACTTGTTTAAGTTGAGAAAAGAGAAAATAGAATATAGAAAAGAGAAGGGAGAAATTAGTTTTGCACTTGTGTTTGAGTTTGAGTTTTGAATTTGAATTTGCACTTGAACTTGTTTCTTGAACTTGAGTTTGTTTTTATAAGCGCTATGACAGAATATTACAATTATATAAAATCCCTGCATCTCATCTTCGTAATAACGTGGTTTGCAGGGCTTTTTTATATTCCTAGATTATTCATTTATCATATAGAAGCGAACCTAAAACCATCACCCGAAAAGGAAATTCTATCAAAACAATTAAAGTTGATGACCAAAAGGTTGTGGTATATTATCACCTGGCCATCAGCTATATTGGCGGTGTTTTTTGCTATTTGGTTGCTTATTATTTACCCAGGATGGTTAACGCAACCTTGGATGCACATAAAACTAGGTTTTGTAGTGTTACTGATATTATATCACCTAAAAAGCCATCAAATTTTCAAAAAGTTTCAACAAGATGATATTCAATACACCTCTAAATTTATGCGTATATGGAATGAAGGTGCTACCTTAATTTTGTTCGCAGTTGTCTTCTTGGTAATCTTAAAAAGTTCTTTTAATTGGATTTTTGGAGTAGTAGGCATCATAGTTTTAGGAATACTTTTAATGCTGGGTATAAAACTCTACAAAAGAATAAGGAACAAGAATCCAGAGGCATAAAAAGTTTTACACCAATATGGATGATTTGGTGGCTTGTGCGGCAATTTTGGCTTTAGGTAAGGTTAGTTTAAATGTAGTTCCTTTTCCAATTCCTTCAGATTCCGCTGTTATATTTCCACCATGTGAGTGCGCTATTTTTTTTACCATATAAAGTCCTAGGCCCGTTCCCTTTACGTTATCATGAAAACGTTCAAAAGGGGTAAAGAGTTTGTCCAATGCTTTTTGATCCATACCGGAACCATTATCTTTAATTAAAAAGATAGTATTGTCTTCATCTTCCTCATAGTCTACAATTATTTTTGGATGAGGTTGGCCTCCCATATATTTAATAGCATTATCTAAAAAGTTGCTAAAAACTTGAATTATCCTATTGCGATCGCCAAAAATGGCCGGTAGGTTTTCTGTAATGATAAGTTCTATATTTTCTAGATTTAGTTTACTCTTAATGAGATTTCTGGAGAGGTTCAGAATTTCATTGGTTTTCAATAACTCGTTCTTATTTTCAATTTTTCCTAGTCGCGCAATTTCGGTAATATCGGCTATCAACTCGTTCATGTTGGTACATGAAACATCTATTAGGTTTAAATACTCTAATACACCCGGGTGGTCTTCTATGGATATTTCTGTAGGTATAAGGCTGGCCAATCCTTTGATATTACCTAATGGACTTTTTAAATCGTGGGAAACTGCAAAAGTAAATCGTTGTATTTCCTCGTTTTTAGATGCTAATTCTTTTGCGGTTTCAATCAACTTGTTTTTTTGTTGTTGTAGTTCTTTGGTACGTTGTTCTACATTTAATTCTAGATTTCGTTGATTTTTTTTAATTGCCCTTAATTTAAGGTGATATGCCAGATAGATAAGGAAAAAGGCAAGTACTAAAAGTAAGGTTATAAACCACCATGTTTGCCAATAAGGTGGTGTAACGGTAATGAATAATTTCTTTTCGTTATCTACCCAGACGCTGTCAGAATTGGTAGATTTTATTTTTAAGGTATAGTTTCCGGGATTTAAATTTGTATAGGTAGCACTTGGTTTATTACCTACATAATTCCAGTCTTTTTCAAAACCTTCCAGGTAAAATGCATAATTTACGTTTTCCGGTTGTTTAAAGGTAAGTGCTTTAAAATCAATATTTATGACGGATTGATCATGGTTAAAGACCAAGGAATCTACTTGCGAAATATCCTTTTTTAAGACACCGAAATCATCATTTGGTAATACAGGTTGATTAAATATTTTAAGTCCCGATATAAATAGAGTAGGTGTATCTGTTCGTTTTTCAACGTCGCTCGCAGTAAATATGTTGAATCCGTTGATTCCCCCAAAAGCATACTCCCCTTTACTAGTGGCTATAGATGAGCTTGCTATAAATTCTTTAGACTGTAGACCATCACCTATATCGTAGTCAATTGTTTTACCGGTAATGGTATTATATCTGGTAATACCGCCTTCCGTACTTAGCCATAAATGTTTGTCTTTATCATCTATGATGCTTTTTATGGCATCATTTTTAAGACCGTCCAAAGTAGTGATAGCTTCAAAAGAATCCGTTGCAGGGATATATTTGTTTAGACCTCCTTGTGTTCCTACCCAAATGGTATTCTCGCTATCTTGAATAATTGAATTAACAAATTTATTACTTAGACTGTTACCTGTATGATAATGCGTAAGCGACCACTTGTTATTGGTCTCTGTTAATTTGAACAAACCAGAATTTAAGGTACCTATCCACATGTTACCTTGGTGGTCTTCAAATATGTGGTAAAGAGAATTAACATCAGTGTTATTTACTTCAGATTTAAGAACTATATCTTGGTGTGTATTCGTAATAGGGTCATAAACTTGTACACCTGCAAAGTAATTTAAAATCCAAATTCTACCTTTTCTATCTTTTAATAGGTCAATTACAATATTGGAGTTTAAAAATGAATTTTCTGAGGTTAAGGTCTTATATTTTTTAGTTACTGTATTAAATACAGCAATACCATGGGTCCATGTTCCTATCCAAAGTTCATTTTCATTAGTTTTTAGGATGGAAAGCACCACATTACTATTAAATGTATTGTTCTTTAGGGAATAGTTATCAAAGGAGTTTAAGGCCCTGTTCCAATAATCCAGGCCACCACCATCAGTACCTATCCATAAATTTCCTTTAGTGTCCTCAACAAAGCAATTAACCAATTTGTTACTTAATGACTTTGGGTTGAAAGGATCAGGTTTTATATGTCGAAATTTATAGAAATCTTTATCATAAAAGTTAAGTCCACTTTTATAAGGGGCTATCCACATGGTACCATCTCTGGTACATAGCATTGCCCAAATAGAATCGCCCGAGAGTGAATTGGGTTTGGTTACGCTAGATTGAATATGTCTAACAAATTCTAGATTATTTGTATAAATGTATAAGCCATTATTTTCTGTGCCAATCCATAATTCATTATCCAGGCTTTTTTCTAAAGAAAGTATGGCAAAACCAGGGCTAACCACTTTTTTATTGGAAACCATTATTGATGTTCCATCTACCGTTAACTTAAATAGTGAGCCATTGCTAGAACCCAGTAGAAAGGTGTTTTCCTTTAACCTTAAACTAGATATAATCCCCTCTGTTTGTGGTAATTTACCAATTACTTCAAGATTGGAATTTAATAGTAATGTTTGATTGGTGAAAATAACAAGTATGCGATCAGCACCTATTACTTCTATATGTATAACTTTATTGATTCTTTGGTTTTCAACTTGTAAAAATTGATCGGTGGTTTGGAAATGTTTTATTTCACCAGTTTCAATTTCATATTTGTATAGTTCTCCAGATTCAACACCTAACCAAAGTATACCATTTTTTTTCTCTATAGTATCAAAAATTACATTTTTAATGGCCACCCCTTCATTCTTAAATGGGTAAGGTGTAATAACATTTAAACTGCGATCATAAAGACTAAGCCCATCATTGGTACCAATAATTAAATTTTGCCCATCTTCATATAACGACACAATATATTCATGGTTAAGTCCGGTTTTACCATCTGTGCTTTTGGTATAGATTTCAAAATCTTTACCGTCGTATCGGTTAAGCCCATTACGGGTGCCGATCCAAATAAAGCCATAACTATCTTCCAAAAGAACCGTAGCCGTACTTTGTGACATCCCGTCCTGAATATGTTGAAATTGAAGAGATTCTTTATACTGCGATTCTGCCGTATAAAAAGATAGCATTACACTGAAAAAGACTAAAAAACCGACAATTCTTTTTGGCACTATACCTGGGCTTTTAAGATTATACGTATTATTAACGCAATTTTTTGTAAGAAATTACTTTCATTTGTGATATTTTGTTATTTATATGCCCAACAAACTTGTATTTTGTATATCTACGACAAGAAATTTTGAGAATCAATTAATTATTCCACATTTAAATTATCTTATATGTTGCGAACCTATAGGTATAAATCTACTTGGAAAGTTTCGTATTAAAGATTAAATAATGAAGTACCAATTCCTAGTTGTTTTGTGGAACTCTTAGACTTTGTTTAAAGTAATAATATATGAAAATATGTTTTGGTGCGATATTTGCTAACTTTAGACGAAATAACTGAATCTTGTTAACGAGGGTATCTTTACGGTCGCGCATTTTTTTATCCATGATATTTTTGGTGCTTATTGCATCGGTTTTAATTGCCGGTGTAACGGTTTACCAATATAGGGAGCAATCCAAGGACTATCATGAAAATAGAATGGAACGTAAGGAAGAACAAATACGACAAAGTATTGACCTTGCCATTCAAAAAACGACCTACCCGGTTACCACAGAAAATCTTGGTCTCATTTTTAAAAATGAAATTTATGAGATAGCCGTAGTGCAAAACATGAATTTTAATATTTATAGCTTAGATGGGGAGCTTATAAAAAGTTCAAGGCCAAAATTTGCTAACGATTCTATCTCCATGTGCTTGGATGCTGAGGTTTTAAACCAACTGGAGATTAGTCCCAACAAACGTTATGTGCGCGAAAATGCATTGGCAGGAGATAAATACAAGGCTTCGTTCACCTACATAGCAGATCAAAAATTTAAACCCATAGGAATTCTAAATCTTCCCTATTTTGAGGATAATTCATTTAATGATTATGAATTGAAAGAATTTTTAATGCGGTTGTCCGGCGTGTACCTGCTCATGTTACTAATGGCCATTTTATTCGCCTTTTTTATTTCAAAATATATTACACGATCCTTGGAAACCATTTCTGATATGATGGAGCGGACGGACCTTAGCAAGCAGAATAAAAAAATCTTCATTGAAAACCCTGGAGAGGAGATAGAAAAATTAATTGGCGCTTATAACGGAATGATAGATGAATTGGGGCATAGCGCGGTAAAATTAGCAAAAAGTGAACGTGAACAAGCATGGCGCGAAATGGCGAAGCAAGTAGCGCATGAAATTAAAAATCCGTTGACACCCATGCGTTTAAGCGTGCAAAGTTTTGAACGGAAATTTGACCCTAACGACCCTAACATACATGAGAAAGTAAAGGAATATTCCAATACGCTTATTCAGCAGATAGATACCATGAGTAGTATTGCTTCTGCATTTTCAAATTTTGCGGAAATGCCGGCACAACAGAATGAGACGCTGAACGTAGTCAAAATTGTAAAACTGGCCTTGGATATCTTTAATGAGGATTACATTCATTTTATTGCCGATGAGGAAGAAATTATAGCAAAATTAGACCGTACACAGTTAATACGTGTGGTTACTAATTTGGTAAAGAACGCAATACAGGCCGTGCCAGAGGTAAAATCTCCAAGGGTATTGGTGAGTGTTGCTTCTGAAGGAAATATGGTAAAAATATCCGTTGCCGATAATGGTCATGGTATTGAAAAGGACTATGAAGAGAAAATTTTTGAACCTAAGTTCACTACCAAGACCAGTGGTATGGGCTTAGGTCTGGGAATGGTTAAAAATATTGTGGAAACTTATAAAGGAACTATTAACTTTACTTCTCAACCCGGTAAGGGAACCGTTTTTTGTGTAAAATTCCCTAAAGAAACTGTATAATTTAGTTAAAACATAAAATAATGTCTTACAACAATATCTTAATAGAAAAACAATTACCCACAGCTATCATAACCATCAATCGGCCCAATAAATTAAATGCCTTAAACAAGGACACCATTGGTGAATTACACAACGCTTTTAAAGAATTGCAGAAAGACAATGCTATCAAGGCTATTATATTAACAGGTAGTGGGGAAAAAGCATTTGTAGCCGGTGCAGATATTTCTGAATTTTCGGATTTTAATGAAAAAGAAGGAAAAAAATTAGCCGCTAAAGGACAAAAACAACTGTTCGATTTTGTTGAGGGCTTAACAACACCCGTAATTGCCGCAGTTAACGGTTTTGCTTTGGGTGGCGGACTGGAACTGGCCATGGCCTGCCATTTTAGAGTGGCTAGTGATAATGCCAAAATGGGACTACCGGAAGTATCGTTAGGGTTAATACCTGGGTATGGGGGTACGCAACGTTTACCGCAATTAGTAGGTAAGGGTAGGGCAATGGAAATGATCATGACCGCGGGTATGATTTCCGCAGATCAAGCTTTGTCTTATGGCTTGGTCAACTATGTTACCACACAAGAAGAATTATTGCCGCTATGCCATAAAATCATTGGTAAAATGACCAATAATTCCCCTGTAGCCATTGCTTATGCAATAAAAGCGGTAAATGCTGGTTTTAAGAATACTGTAAATGGTTATGAGCAGGAAATTGAAGCTTTTGGCGCTTGTTTTGGAACAGATGATTTTGCCGAAGGTACTTCTGCATTTTTGGAAAAAAGAAAAGCGGTGTTTCCAGGTTCATGACATAAACCATATAGGTTATGTTCAAACGTAACATTTTCTTATTTATATTATGTGTCAATGTTTTTGGGGCAGTGGCCCAAGAAGAATTTGTAACCTATACCATAGGCGAAAAATTCAATGACAAGTACAGGTATTCTAACATGTTGGCCATTGCAGATGATGGTAGCGGGGGTACTGTAGTGGTAAGAGGGTATTATACGGGTATAATACTTAAACCAAAGGGTTATTTTATTGAACATTATAATAAGGATCTGGAATTGATTTCAGAATTCAATTATAAACTTAAGCATGCCAATTTTATTGATGCCTATGTGCGCAATGGTCAGGTATATCTTTTATTTCTTGAATATAGCTTTAAGAAAAATAGTTATGTGTATGAGGTGCATCGTAGTCCGTTTACCCAGTTTCAGTTTACAAAGGAAACTATCCTATCCATTGCATCGGATCCTGTAATACAGCCTTTGGATCGTAACTACTATAACAGGAATTTTTCCTCTGGCTTTACCACCTCTGTATTGTTTAATGATGATAAGTCTGCTTTTGCCATCACAACACATTTTAAGAAAAGAAAAGCTGACCAGCATTACATTCATGTGTTCAATGCTAATTTGAACAAGATAATGGAGCATGATTTTTCTGATGAGGTAGAGGAAAAAAATTATGCTTTTGAAAATTTAGCGTTTTCCAAAGATTTGCAAAATGTGTATCTGGTAGGAAAGGCCTATTTCAAGAAAAAACGGTTTAATGCCACAGAGCGTAAGTTTCAATATGAAATGGTACGTATTTCCCAGACCGGACGTAGCGTGCAGTCCTTTTACACCCCAGGAAAATTTCCAGAAGCCCTAAAACCCGTATTTAAAGGTAATGATCTTCTTTGTATAGGTTTTTATGCCGACAGAAAGGATAATCGTTATAACGGTATTTCATTTTTTAAATTAAATCCACTTTCATTAGAGTTGGAAAAAAGTAAGTTCAATCCGTTTTCTGAACAGTTTATGATAGATAAGTTTGGACGGGAAGAGGACAAGGCCATTAAAAACCTGGTGTTTAAAGGAATGAATATTACCAAGGAGGGTAATATTCTCTTCAATGCAGAAGAATATTTTACCAGTAATAGCGTACAATCCAATTCTAGTGGGGGCAGGTTTAAAGTTACGCGCTACCATCATAATGATATCATCAGTGCCAAATTAAGCCCTCAAGGTGATTTAATTTGGGCCAGGAACATTAATAAGACGGAAGTAACACAAGGAGATGGAGCATATGCATCCTATAGTGCCTATACCAAGGATAATAACACCTATTTTTTTATAAGTACATCTGCAGAAAATCCTCAGCAATTAAGTGACGATCGTATTATGTTTAAACAGGGTTTTAGTAGAAATAGAAACGTGTTTTTAATACGGCTAGATAAAAACGGACATATGAAGTATAACAAGGTTATTGATGATACGGAAGCGCGTTTACCTTTAATGGTTTCTGCACCGTTTATTGACCGTCAAAAGGATGAATTGAAATTCTACGCAAAAAGAGGTTCTAAGAAACAATTGGTACAAGTAGCTGTTAAATAATAAGAAAAATAGGATAAATTCCATATTTTTGGAATAAATCCTAATAATGAAGTCTAATTCTTTTCTTAAAGGTAGGGGCGCTCAGCGGAATACCAACAACAAATTTTCCGCATATAGTAATGAACTTCGTAATGATTTTTTAGAATTCTGTCGGTTGGATGGTGAAATTGCAGATACCAACAGAACGCAATATTTGCCCATTTTCCCCAAATCTATTGTTAATAAGGTTACTAGTCCAGATGTGGGCATGAGTTATTCCATGAACATGTATCAAGGCTGTGAACACGGTTGTATTTACTGCTATGCCAGAAATACACATGAATTTTGGGGGTATAGTGCCGGGTTAGATTTTGAACGAAAGATTCTGGTAAAGGAAAATGCCCCTGCATTATTAGAAAAGAAATTAAAAAGTAAAAATTGGAAGGCCGAAACCATTGTGATGTCCGGTAATACGGATTGCTATCAGCCCGCTGAAAGAGAGTTTCAACTTACCAGACAGTGTTTAGAGGTATTTTTAAAATACAGACATCCTGTTGGGATCATAACAAAAAATGCCTTAATATTACGTGATTTGGATATTCTTAAAGAATTACATGCATACGGATTAATAGGTGTCAATATTTCCATTACGTCTCTGTCAGAAGAAACTAGGCGCATAGTTGAGCCTAGGACCACCACTATTAAAAAAAGATTGGAAGCCATTCGTTTATTGTCTGATGCCGGTATCCCCGTAAATGCTATGTTGGCTCCTATTATTCCAGGAATTAACAGTCATGAAATTTTAAAATTGGCAAAAACGGTATCTGAACAGGGAGCGGTTTCCATGGCATTTACAATGGTGCGCTTAAATGGAGCAATAGGAGAAATTTTTACAGATTGGATAAAAAAAGCTTTGCCGGATAAGGCGGATAAGGTGTTACACCAAATAAGTGAGTGCCATGGTGGAAGTTTAAATGATAGCCGATTTGGTATTCGCAGCCGAGGAGAAGGAAAAATTGCAATTCAAATTCATGATATGGTACGCTTGGCCAAACGAACGTATTTTAAGAATAAAACCTTTCCTAAATTAAATACCAATTTGCATGCAGCCTTTAAAAATGGTCAATATAAATTGTTTTAAAATTTTATAAGAGGAATAACGCCTAATACATAAATATTTCAAGACCTATTTAAGGCCATTATTTGTTATGTATTTCTACAATTTTTGAAACCTGAAGTAGGTGGTTTTTATTCAATCCTTATTGAAGTTTTAAAATCGATAAACATGGGTTGAAACCATACAATTTTGTATTTGTTACCAGGAATTATTGGTTTAGGTTTTAATATTAGTTCAAAATAGCCATCAGAATTAAAAGAGCAGTAAGTCATTGAAATTTAATTATTTAATTTGAATGCATTAAAAAAATAGGGTTTTAGATCAATGGATAAGACCTCAATATTTTTCTGTTCAATACTATAAAGAAAATCTTTGAAAACTTTTGTTAAAATAACATCCAAAAGGCATATATGAGCGTAGATAGGGAAAATGAAATAAATACTAGAGCCATTTATGAAAGCCAAGAATACTACCAAGAAAGATTTAAATATACAGAGCCCACAAAATAAGTCGGACAAAGCAAAAAAATCAGTTTTTTCCAAATTAAAACATATTATAGAAAATGCCAATGCATGGGGTGTTTTTGTAATGGGAAGCACATTTGTTTTAATGTTTGGGAGTGCATATTTAGCATATATCCTACAAAATGATTTTACACAACTGCACCTAGAAAGAAGAAGTACGTTGATCGGACTTATTTTTATGGTCGTGGCAGCAGCGTTTTTTGTTTTTAAGTTAAGTTTCTTTATCTACACCTTTGTAAGGTTTTTAAAGTATAAGGCTATTCCATCGGTTTCAGATGAAGAATTACCATCGGTAACCGTAATCGTACCGGCCTATAATGAAGGCAAACAGGTATGGGCTACTTTAAAAAGTTTGGCAGAGAGCGATTATCCTGAACAAAAAGTACAATTGTTGGCTATTGATGATGGTAGTAAGGATGAGACTTGGAATTGGATGTTAGAGGCCAAGAAGGAACTTGGTAATAGGGTTTCTATTTGTCAGCAGCCTAAGAATATGGGTAAACGTCATGCGCTTTATAGAGGTTTTAAAGAAGGAACCGGTGAAATTTTTGTTACTGTAGATAGTGATTCTATTGTGGACAAGGATACTTTGAGAAATTTGGTAAGCCCATTTATTGTAGATGAGAATTGTGGTGCGGTAGCGGGTAATATTCGTGTTCTTAATAATAAGAAAGAAATATTGCCTAAGATGTTAGATGTTAGTTTTGCACTTAGTTTTGAATTTGTACGTTCTTCGGAAAGTACTTTAAACTCGGTTTTATGTACTCCAGGAGCTCTGGCGGCATATAGGGCAACAGCTGTTTTTGGATGTTTGGATGAATGGATCAATCAAACTTTTATGGGACAACCTTCAGATATTGGCGAAGATAGGGCTATGACCAATATGATTTTAAAGCAGGGTTATCATGTGTTGTTCCAAAGAAATGCCTTTGCCTATACCAACGTACCCGAAAAATATAAAGGACTATATAAAATGTTCATTAGATGGGGTAGAAGTAACGTGCGTGAAAATATTCAAATGTCCAAATACGTTTTTAAGAACTTTAGAAAGGGACCTAAGGCTGGTACAAGACTGTTGTTTTTCAGTCAGTTCTCTAGAATTGTACTATGTTATCCTTTTGTGTTATTTATGTTGGTATTCGTATTTACCCACCCTTTATTATTCTTAAGCTCTACATTCTTAAGTATTTTGGTACTATCAACATTCCCGGTTATCTTCTATGCTAAGAGATATACTTTGGTAGAATCTTTCTGGGCATATTCATACAGCGTCCTATATACTTTTGGTTTGTTCTGGATTACACCTTATGCAATTGCCACAGCAAGTAGAAGGGGTTGGTTAACTAGGGAGTTACCTCAGAAATAACGATAAAAGATTAAATAAAAAAGGGTCTCATTTATTGAGACCCTTTTTTATGGTTATGCTATAAGAAAACTATTGTCTTAAATTATGCTTTAAGCGGATTCCATTCCCTATAAAATTGCTCTAGGAAATCGATCATATATTGGTGTCGTTCTTCCGCCAATCGTTTGCCGGTATCCGTATTCATTTTATCTTTCAGCAATAATAGTTTTTCATAGAAATGATTAATGGTGGGTGCGGTAGATTTTTTATATTCTTCCTTGGACATTCCTAAATTTGGGGAGATATTGGGGTCATAAAGGGCCCTGTTTTTAAATCCACCGTAATTAAATGCGCGGGCAATGCCTATAGCGCCAATAGCATCTAAACGATCGGCATCTTGAACAACTTGAAGTTCTTTTGAGGAAAATAACTTTTTTTTGATTTTACCATCAGTTATTCCTGCCTTAAATGAGCTGTATTTTATAATTTTTATTACATGATTAATAGTCCTTTTTGGAACTTTTAGGCTCAGTAAAAAATTTTCAGCCATTTTAGGACCCAAAGTTTCATCGCCATCGTTGAATTTCGCATCGGCAATATCGTGTAAAAGTGCGCCCAAGCTTACTACCAAAATATTTACGTTCTCGTCTTTGGCAATTAACATGGAGTTTTTAAAAACACGTTGTATATGAAACCAATCATGGCCTCCTTCGGCATTTTGTAATGTTTCCTTCACAAAGGTGATGGTTTCTTCTACTATTTCTGTGTTGGTCATTTAAAGGAGTTTATCCCGCTTACTACGGAAGCTTCAATTTTACTGATCAGTTCATCAAGATTGCCATTGTTCTCTAATGGTTGTTGAACATCTATACGGACTTTTGCACCCAATCCCATTGGAAATTGCCCAAAGCGTACCAGTTTCCATGAGTTATTTATGCTGATAGGAACAACTAGGGCAGATGGGGCTTTTTTTAAAAGTACTTTTAGGCCCGTAGGTTTAAAAGGTTTTGGATGCCCATCCCTACTTCGCGTGCCTTCGGGAAAAATAACGGCACTTCTGTTATGCTTTTCAATGTATTTGCCAAGTTTGCCTATTTCCAATATGGCAGATTTTCCATCCTTTCTATCAATAAGTACGGATCCACCATGTACCAAATTAAAAGATACGCTAGGAATACCTTTGCCCAGTTCCTTTTTACTTACAAACTTAGGATGGTGCTTTCTTAAATACCAAATTAAAGGGGGTATATCATACATACTTTGATGATTGGTTACAATGATCAAAGGTCTATTGGTAGGTAGCTCATAGGTATTGGTGTACCGGTAGGTGGTACCTAAAATATTGGTGCTCCGCATTAAGAAAAAATTCAATTTACTTACCACGGGTTTTAATCCATTATACCCAAACAGTTTAAAAGCGATCCATTGCATTGGATGAAAAACAAGAAGGCAGAGGCCAAAAGCCACAAAAAAAATGGGGGTAATAAAATAGGAAAGCATTTTTTGCATGCTACAAAAATAAAAAACCGCTCCATTAGAGCGGTTTTTTAATCTTATTATTTTAAGCTTATATAGCCTTCATGCATTCTCTAGCAAAACTCCTCGTAAGCTTGTACTAAGTTTTGTGCAATCATTTCTGCAGGTCTGCCCTCAATATGATGACGCTCTATCATGTGAACCAATTCACCATCTTTGAACAAGGCCATGGAAGGCGATGATGGAGGAAAAGGAACCATTAAATTTCTTGCCGCATCAACAGCTTCTTTATCAACACCGGCAAATACGGTTACGGCATGGTCTGGTTTTTTATTGTTCTGTAAGCTCATTTTGGCAGCAGGTCTTGCATTGGCGGCCGCACAACCACATACAGAATTTACAACCACTAAGGTTGTTCCTTCTTTATTAATCGCATTTGTTACTGCTTCCGCAGTATATAATTCTTCAAATCCGGCAGAAGCCAGGTCATCTCTCATTGGTTTTACTAATTCCGCAGGGTACATATTCTAAATGTTTAAATTAAACTATTACAAAGATAACCAATTAGTCGTACAGGAGAGAAAGACCTTAACTTTTCGTTGCCCTAATTTTGTCTTGGTAATATTTTATCTTTGGCAAAATTCAAATTACAAAATGATCAAATGGTTGGGCGCCGTAATTGGCTTTTCTTTAAGGGGTTTATCAGGAGCAATTCTGGGTTTTTTTGCGGGCAGTATTATAGATAATTTTTTTGGCACCAGCGCCGGTAATGCCAAAAGTGTATTTCAGGATTATACAAGGCCAAACGTTACTCCTGCAGATTTTGAACTTAACCTTCTTTCGTTGTGTTCCATAGTAATCAAGGCAGACGGGCAAGTAAGTCAGTCAGAAATGGATTATGTGCGTCAATATTTTGTAAGTACTTATGGCAAGGATAAGGCCAATGCCATTTTTAGGACATTTAATGACATTAATAAGAAAAGAGAAATTTCTGCTCAAAGAATATGTACCTTTTTGGTGCAACGAACACGCTATGAAGTTCGCTTACAATTGCTTCATTTCTTGTTTGGTATTGCACAAGCCGACGGTAGCATAAGTAATCCAGAAGTACAAAAGATTAGGGAAATTGCAGGTTATCTTAGAGTTTCCTTGAATGAATTTGATAGCATCAAGGCAATGTTCGTAAAATCTGCCAATAATGCTTATAAAATATTGGATGTTGCCAAAACTGCAACAGATGCGGAAATAAAAAAAGCATATAGGGCCATGGCAAAAAAATACCATCCAGATAGGGTAAACACCCAAGATGAGGCCATTAAAAAAGGTGCGGAGGAAAAATTTAAACAGGTGCAGGAGGCGTATGAAACCATCCAAAAAGAACGAGGTATAAACTAATAAAAATCTTAAGGGTAATGCAAGAATTTTGGTTTTATATACAGTTGGGTTTGCAACATGTGTTGGATATTAATGCATATGACCATATTCTGTTCCTTACGGCCTTGGCTATTCCTTTTACTTTTAAAAGTTGGAAAAACGTGCTATGGCTAGCAACCATTTTTACAATAACCCATTGTTTAGCATTAGTGTTTTCCGTTTTTGAAATTATTGTGGTCAATGCTACATATATTGAATTTTTGATACCGGTTACCATACTGGCAACGGCTCTTTACAATTTATTTGTGCTAAAAGATGATAATGATGGTAAAAACATTTGGTTTCATTTACTTTCAACAGGTATTTTTGGTTTGGTACATGGTTTTGGTTTTTCAAATTATTTTAAAATGATGGTGATGGGAGAAGATGAAAAAATAGTTCCTTTATTGGGTTTTGCCGGGGGCATAGAATTGTCTCAAGTACTAATAGTTATGTTGGCTTTGGTATTGGCATATGTTTTGCAATCTATCCTCAATGTAAAGCAACATATATTTATAGCGGTGGGCAGTATTATCATAATATTAATTACACTACCGTTACTTTATACAACGTTTCCTTTTTAAGATTGTTAAATTTGACATTAAATCATCTTACTTGCCAAATAAAGCAGGTACCTTAGTGTATTCGGCTTTTTTAAAGCTTGGTTGAAATGAATAAAGAAAAACAGTTAAAGTATGATAGGGCCTATTTGAGAATGGCCAAGGAATGGGGTAAGTTGTCCTCTTGTAAAAGAAAACAAGTTGGGGCCATTATTGTCAAGGATAGAATGATAATATCCGATGGATATAACGGCACACCTACAGGTTTTGAAAATTATTGTGAGGATGAAGAGGGTTACACCAAGTGGTATGTGCTGCATGCGGAGGCCAATGCAATCCTTAAGGTTGCCAGTTCTACCCAATCTTGTCAAGGTGCTACTTTGTATATCACTTTATCACCTTGTAGGGAATGTAGTAAGCTTATACACCAAGCAGGCATAAAGCGTGTAGTCTATCAAATTGGTTACAAGGATGATTCCGGTTTACGATTTTTAGAAAAGGCCAAAGTTGAAATTGAACATATGCCAGAAATAAATGTTACTATCTAACGTTTACAATAAAGATGAATAAAAAATTTAATTTCTTATTACCACTTATAATTTCCGCAGCTGTGTCCTTGGGTGTATTTGTGGGGGGTAAATTAAATTTTAATGATTCACCAGAACGACTTTTTTCTACCAATTCTAAAAAGGATAAGTTAAATAGGTTAATAGATTATATTGACTATGAGTATGTAGATGATGTAAATACGGATAGTATTGTAGATGTCACCGTTAATAGTATTTTAGAAAAGCTTGATCCGCACTCCGTATACATTTCAGAGAAAGATATGGACCGAGTTGCCGAAAATATGAAGGGCGATTTTGTGGGTATTGGGGTTAACTTTTATGCTTATCATGACACTATTACGGTTATAAAGACCGTAAAGGACGGACCTAGTTTTAAAAAAGGTATTTTACCTGGTGATCGTATTTTATTGGCAGATAATGATACCTTGTTCGGTAAGGAATATCCTAGTGAGGTTATTGTAGATAAATTAAAGGGACAGGAAGGCACTATGGTCAACCTTACCATCTATAGAAAAGCTGAGGACAAAATATTCAATGTAAAGGTAAAAAGAGGGGTGGTTCCTTTAAAAAGTGTGGATTCTTATTATATGTTGGCCAATGATATAGGCTATATTAAGGTAAATAGGTTTGCAGAGTCTACGTATATAGAGTTTAAGACGGCTTTACTGGAATTACAGCAGCGAGGTGCAGAGAAATTGGTTTTAGACCTACGGGATAATCCTGGGGGGTATTTGGGCATGGCAGAAGAAATGGCCGACGAATTTTTGGAAGACGGTAAGTTGATATTGTTTACAAAAAACAAAAAGGGAAAAATCAATAAAAGTTTTGCAACGGATAACGGTTCTTTTGAAGACAAACCGGTTTATGTGTTGATTAATGAACGTTCCGCTTCTGCAAGTGAAATTGTTGCGGGTGCCTTGCAAGATAATGATATAGGAACCATAGTAGGGAGAAGATCCTTTGGAAAAGGCCTAGTGCAAAGAGAAATGGCATTGGGAGACGGCTCTGCGGTAAGACTTACGGTATCAAGATATTACACCCCAACGGGTCGTAGTATACAAAAAACTTATGCCAACGGAACTAAAGATTATTATCAGAAATTTACGGACAGGTATCACAGTGGGGAAATGATTTCCGTAGATAGTATTAAAGTGGCAGATTCCTTAAAGTTCGTTACACCCAAAGGAAAAGTTGTTTACGGTGGTGGCGGAATAATACCTGATGTATTCGTTCCAATAGGAAGTAATGAGGAGGAAGCAGTGGAGAGTATGGATAGTCTGGGGTTTTTGTCTTTTTTCGTATTTGAACATTTAGAGGAAGATCGCGACAGATATGCTCAATACACTCAAGAAACTTTTGTGAACGAGTTTAAAGTGGACGATATTCTTTTTGAAAAATTCGTTGAGTATTCCGTAGACAGAAATCTGCGAATGAATTTTTATGACTACGAATCCAGCATTAAGCGTTTTTTAAAGGCCAGTATAGCTGAACAATTGTTCAATACGAACATTCATGCCAAAATAAAGGCAGATGAAGATGCCATGTTGCAAAAAGTACTTGAGTTGGACAATGCTAAAAAATGGCAGAACAATACTGCACAAGTAAAAGCAAAAAATTAATCCTTGTTAATTTTATCCTGAATTTTTTTACTGGTTACAAAAACCAATAACAATACAATTGCACATAAAGAGGCCATAATCCCAATTAAGGCTATGGTACTGTTCTTCTCAAAAGGATTGGCAAAATTTACCAAGGTTACATTGTAGGCTATTAAACCAACCGCTATAACAATAAATAGAATGGATAATGTCTTGCTCATAATAATTTTTTATAAAAATACGACCTAATCCTCGGCTAGAAAAGTTCATTGATATTTGCTGCGAACAATTTTACCGCAATGGCCATTAGAATTACACCGAATACTTTTCTAATAACGTTAACGCCACCAGAACCTAGCATTTTCTCAATCTTTACGGATGATTTTAAAACCACGAACACAAAAATGATATTCACCACAATGGCAACAATAATATTTTCTACGTAGTATTCTGCCCTTAGTGATAGTAGTGAGGTAAGTGTACCTGCCCCTGCAATTAAAGGAAATGCAATGGGTACTATAGAAGCACTTTCAGGCTCATCATCCTTGTATAACGTTATTCCTAAAATCATTTCAATGGCCAGGAAAAATATGATAAAGGCACCGGCAACGGCAAATGAGTTGACATCAATACCAATTAGGTTCAAAATTTCCTCTCCTAAAAAAAGAAAAGCAACCATGATAACCGCAGCGACAATAGAGGCCTTTTCAGATTGTATGTGACCTACTTTTTTTCTTAGTCCAATGATAATAGGGATACTTCCTAAAATATCAATTACGGCGAACAATACCATACTGGCAGTAATGATTTCCCTAAAGTTGAAATGAAATTCCATATTGAAAACTTTTTGCAAATCTACGTTTATAATGGGTATTTAGATGTTGATTCCTGAAATATTGTAAAGACATTACTTTACAAAAAATGTATCTTGCGGCCTTTAATTTATATCATGTTTCAATTAGGAAAGACCATAGTATCTGAAGAAATCATAGAGAATGACTTTGTCTGTAATCTTAGTGCATGCAAAGGAGGGTGCTGTGTAGATGGTGAGGCAGGTGCACCCGTAGAAGATAGCGAGACGGAAATTATGGTAGATATCTTTGCCAAGGTAAAACCATTTTTAAGGCCAGAAGGTATTAAGGTTATAGAGGAACAAGGTGCTTTTGTAAAAGGGGAAGATGGTGAATGGGAAACACCATTAGTTAATGGTAGTGAGTGTGCCTATGTTATTTTTGATGAACACAAAATTGCAAAATGTGGTATTGAGGAAGCATATAACAAAGGTAAGATTACTTGGAAAAAACCAGTTTCTTGCCACCTTTATCCTATTAGGGTAAAGGAGTATACGGAACTTACCGCTGTTAATTATCACAAGTGGCATATCTGTGATCCGGCCTGTGCACTTGGTGATGAACTTAAGGTGCCTATTTATAAGTTTGTAAAAGAGGCTCTGATCCGTAAGTTTGGTGAAGCTTGGTACAATGAATTGGAAGAAGTGGCTACTGACCACCTTAAATAGTAGGAATGTAAATGACTATTTGGGTTCCCGTGGGTATGTTGTTCTCATTATATTTGTCTATGATTTCAACATGAAAGTAATTTTCATAATCTCTAGAGAAGTTGGCCAAACGCTCTTTAGTAATATCAATTCCAACCGATTTACGTTTTAAGACTTTACTGTTCTTGATTTTTTCGGCCGCATCCCTTCCTACGCCATTATCAATAATGATAATTTCTATAAATCCGTTCTTACCCTTCTTGACTTCCAAATCTATGTTTTTTGCTCCATCCTTGGAGGATAATCCATGCCATAGCGCATTTTCCAAAAAAGGCTGTAAGATCAATGACGGTATTTTAATGTTATGGGTATCAATATTATCTTTTATATGGACATTAAAATTGATTTCATTGGAGAAACGTATATTTTCTATGTTCATATAAAGCTCAACGGTTTCCAGTTCCTCTGCCAGTGTAATTTCTCTTTGTGAAGATGCTTCCAATATTTTCCTTACCAATTTAGAAAATTTGTTCAGGTAATGAACGGCATTCTTTTTTTCGTTATTGATGATGTATAACTTGATGGAATTTAAAGAGTTAAAAAGAAAATGTGGGTTCATTTGACTTCTTAACATACTTTGCTCCAAGGTCAGTAATTTTTTCTCTGCATTTAGCTGGCTTTGCCTATAAAGAATATATAAAATGCCAATAAGTAGAATTAAAAAGATTCCAATAATGATTAGCATTGTTCTGTTCTTTCTTAGTTTAAGCCGAACATTTTCGTTTTCTTCCGCTAATCGTTCAAATTGATTTTCCCTTATTTGCGATTCGTACCGCAAAATCATATCATTTACGTATCTAAGATTCAGGGAATTGGCAATACGGTCTTCGTATTTTTTAAATTCCTTGAAATATTCCATTCCCTTTTCATAATTATCGCGCTTTATCCATAATTCTGAAAGGAACTTGTTTGCTTCTGCTATTTCTGAATCTAGATGATAGGTTTTAGCAAACCCCAAGCCTTTTTCCAAATTTACCTGCGCGACATCATAGTCTCCTTTTCGTATAAACGCCCATCCAAGGTTAATATAAATGGTGGCAACAATTTGTTTATCTCCTAATCTAATGGCTCGCTGTAAATTCTTTTCTAGGAGGTCAATGGCCTCATGAATTCTACTTAAATGAACATAGACATGTGCTATGCTATAGTTGCAGATTATCTTGCCTTTTTCAGAATCAATAATTTCATTGTACACTAATGATTTTCTAAAATGCTGTAATGCAGGTTCTAATTTGGCCTGTGCTTCATAACATTCTCCCAGGTTCTGATGATTTATGGCAAGTCCCAGTTTATTGTCCAATTCTTGCTCTAAAATCATGGAGCGTTCAAATTTTTCTATAGCCAAATCATATTGTTCCAGCATTTGATAAATATTTCCAATGCTGTTCAAGGATACATTTATACTACGTTTAAGACCAATACTTGGCTCTGCAACCGTTTCTGCCAGTTCCAAAGCTTCTTGGCTATAATCCAGGGCAGACTTAACGGCGTCTGTTCTTCTGTGGACCACACTGATCATATTTAGACTGTATACCCTAAATTCTATACTTTCTGCCTCTATGGATATTTTTAATGCGTCTTGGAAGTAATCCAATGCTTGGGGGTATAGTGATATATCTCTATAGATCCGCCCTAGTTGATTGTTGGCATACGCCTGGCCATGGAGATAATTTTTAGATTTGCTAAGGTCATTAACATAGTGCAATAGCATACTGTCCCTTCTATACGGCCGTAGTACATTATCTATTTCTTTGTAGGTTTTTGGTGCTACGGTAATTAAACTATCTACATTTTTTTTAAACGATACGGGAATATCTTGTGCTGTAAGCAAATAGGGGAAAACCAAACATGTTAGGATACCTAAAATAAGGGCGCACTTAACGTCTTTAAGAGAACAGGTATATGTAAAGGGGGTCATGAACAAATTTATAACATGTCTAAAAAATCGGATTTTTTTTGCCTTGAGACTGGTATTTTGTGATTCGATTTTAAAATAACATAACCATCGGTCTTTAAAAATTCTTTTATTTTATTTAGGTTCACAATGTAAGAATTATGAATTCTAAAAAAAGAATCATCCGGTAGAATCTCATTGACCTCCTTTAGTTTTTTTGTCAACACGATTTTTTGACCGTCGCTCAAGAAAATGGTGCTATAATTCCCGTCGGATTCTGCATATAGAATTTCGTCACTTTCCAAGAAAAGTAATTTGCCATCTGTATTTAATGTTATCCTGTTATGGGATGTTTTAGCATTAAAATTCAACAAAGCCAACTCTAATTTTTCAATTGAAAAATTCTTGTTATTATATTTCTTGATTTTTGCTATTGTTTCTTCAAGATCGTCCGTATCTATAGGTTTCAAGAGATAATCTAACGCTTCACTTTTAATGGCTTTTAGCGCATATTGGTTATAGGCCGTGGTAATTACAACAGGAAAGTTTTTGTTGGTCAGTTTTTTAATGAACTGAAAACCATCCATTGTGGGCATTTCTATATCCAAAAAAAGACAGTCCGGAGTATGCTTTTCAAGGTAGGTCAGTGCATCATGTGGATTGGTGAAAGAGGATATGACCTTTATCTCATCACTAAAGTTCGTGAGTTCCCAGGTTAAGCTTTGTAGAGCCTTAATTTCATCATCGACTATGACGGCTTGTAACATATTTATATAGCTATAAAGTTAGAAAGTTAGGAAAAATTAGGGTGTTCAATCATTCTAAATTAAAATTTTGTATCAATGGATGCAATTTTAGTGTAATCGGTATTAGAATGCTTTTTTAATTCCATTATCTATTGAATTTATTGGTATTGAAAGAAAAATATTACAAATTGAATTTACCCTTTCATGAACAGAATTGGTTTGAATCCAATTACACAAAAAATACAACAGGTTATACAATAGGAAGAAAAGAGCTTTTATCTTCATCTACCTTAGCGTGTAAGATGTAATGTTTTAAATTTTATTGGATAATGAGAAAGTGTGGTTTAATGTTTGGGTTGTTTGTTATCGTTTTGATAATTGCATCTAAGATTAAACAATCTGAAGAGAAGTTCAATGAAAATTTAACCGTGGCAGTAGAATCGCCAATTAAACGGCCCTAAATTAATTAGCAAATCCTCCAAATGATTCAAGTAGTCATTAAATCTTTAAAAATGTTGGTTTTTGGAATTACTCCATTGCTGTTAATTGCAGGAGGCTCTGAAAGTCCAGTGAACAATGTACGTGTAGATCAAGGTACTTTTCGTTTTCAATTTTCCGGTAAAAATAATGATTCAAAGGTGGGGCTGGCATCGTTTCAAATGAAGAACGAGGTAGATGAACTTGGTAGAAAAATTAAAAATCTTGTATTACGGTTTGTTCCTGAAAACGGGTGCAATGCAGATAAGATAGAATTTATAATCGCTTCTAATATCAATACCAACATTACGACCGGTAATTATGAAGTAGCTGATTTAGATCGTTTAATTCATCAATATAATGGTGTTTATGGTTTTGCGGATATCAATGAATTGAGTGAATTACCATTTTTTGCAAAGGACGGTAGTTTGTCCATTAACGTAGATTATAATGAAACAATTTCTGGAAATATAGAAGTTACTTATGAAAACGCAGAAAGAGAACCTTTGACCATCAAGGGTTTTTTTAATGCAAATTAAATTATAATACCAAGGCAAGTACGGTTCTTAATAAAATAGTGTATGTTATTTTATATCTAATGTTTTGAGCGCCAAAAAAAATGTAAGGATTACGTGTTCTGTACGTAGAATTACAATCTAAGAAAAGGTTTCGGGGGAACTACCTTTATTAGATTTGGTGGGCATTTTTCATAATATGAGCATTGGAGGAGCCGTACATTTTGGTATTACCCTACAACAACTTCAGGTAATTTTACTTAGTCAATATTTAAACCATTTAGTATGGTTTTATATACTTTTTGGTTTAAAAATTATTTGTTCAATTTACCAGAAAATTATCCTTGTTTTGCTTTTGGCTTAAGTGCAATAAACATCACCTGTTAGCCTAGATTTCAACATATTGTGTTAAAAACTTTGTCCATAAAAAGGCTAAACGCGCTTTAAAGTTTGAATGCATTTTTGAATCTTTGATACTCCCAACGAGAAGATTTATTTCAACTTCTTTACTACTAACTTATAAAACCTAATATACTATGTCCACAGCCCTTGAGCCTATTTTGGAAGCAAATGATGACCGCTTTGTTATATTTCCTATAAAACACGACGACCTATGGGAATGGTATAAAAAATGCGAGGCTTGCTTTTGGACGGCAGAAGAAATAGACCTTCATGAAGACCTTAATGATTGGAACAATAAATTAAATGATGATGAGCGTTATTTTATAAAACATATCTTGGCATTTTTTGCAGCTTCGGATGGTATCGTCAATGAAAATTTGGCAGAGAATTTTGTGAGCGAGGTACAGTACGCAGAAGCTAAATTCTTTTATGGTTTTCAAATAATGATGGAGAACATTCATTCAGAAACCTATTCGCTTTTAATTGACACCTACGTAAAGGATGAAAAAGAGAAAAACATTCTATTTAAAGCCATAGAAAATTTTCCGGCAATCAAGAAAAAGGCAGATTGGGCACTTAATTGGATAGAATCGCCAAGTTTTGCAGAGCGGCTAATCGCTTTTGCAGCAGTGGAAGGAATATTTTTTTCTGGAGCATTCTGTTCCATCTTTTGGTTAAAGAAAAGAGGGCTAATGCCTGGACTAACTTTTTCCAATGAACTAATTTCAAGAGATGAGGGTATGCATTGCGACTATGCAGTTCATTTGCACAATAAACACTTAATGAACAAAGTGCCCAAGGAAAGAATTACCGCAATACTTACCAATGCACTTGATATTGAACGTGAGTTTATTACAGAATCATTGCCGGTTAGTTTAATTGGTATGAACTCTAAATTAATGACCCAGTATTTGGAATTCGTTACGGATAGACTTTTAGTAGAATTAGAGTGTGATAAGGTGTACAATGCAACCAATCCGTTTGATTTTATGGATATGATTTCTTTGCAAGGAAAAACCAACTTTTTTGAAAAGCGAGTATCTGAATACCAAAAAGCGGGTGTCCTTAAAAAAGACAATGATGAAGATGCACAAAAAATTAGTTTCGACGCCGATTTTTAACTCATAAAATAACGACCTCTTTACGGATTGGTAAAGAGGTTTTTTAAGCCCTTATCCAAAAATGTTAAAATTGTTAACACAGTAGATTAACATAGTAGTAACCCAAAATAATTGTAGCAATGTTTGTAATTAAAAGAGATGGAAGAAAAGAAGTGGTAATGTTCGACAAGATTACCGCCAGAGTACGTAAACTTTGTTATGGTCTAAACGGACTGGTGGATCCCCTAAAAGTGGCTATGCGAGTCATTGAGGGGTTGTATGATGGGGTAACGACATCAGAACTGGACAACTTGGCTGCGGAAATTGCGGCAACCATGACTACTACTCATCCGGACTATGCTAAATTGGCTGCACGTATTTCTGTATCTAACTTACATAAGAATACAAAGAAATCCTTTTCGGAGACCATGAAGGACTTATATACATACGTAAATCCAAGAACGGGAAAAAAGGCACCCTTGTTATCAGATGAAGTATATAAGGTCATTTCAGAAAATGCGGAACGTTTGGATTCTACCATCATTTATAACCGAGATTTTGGCTACGATTATTTTGGTTTTAAAACATTGGAACGTTCTTATCTGTTAAAATTAAACGGTAAGATAGCAGAACGTCCTCAGCACATGCTTATGCGTGTTTCTGTAGGTATTCATTTAAATGATTTGGACGCTGTAATAGAAACCTACGAGTTAATGTCCAAAAAATATTTTACGCACGCTACGCCTACATTATTTAATTCCGGTACTCCTAAACCGCAAATGTCCTCTTGCTTTTTATTGACCATGAAAGATGATAGTATAGAAGGAATATATGATACATTAAAACAGACCGCTAAAATTTCGCAATCTGCAGGGGGTATAGGATTATCTATTCACAATATAAGGGCAACGGGCTCTTATATTGCAGGCACCAATGGTACTTCCAATGGTATAGTGCCTATGTTGCAAGTTTTCAACGATACGGCGCGGTATGTTGACCAAGGTGGAGGCAAACGCAAGGGTAGTTTTGCAATTTACTTGGAACCTTGGCATGCAGATATTTTTGACTTCTTGGACCTTAAAAAGAACCATGGTAAAGAAGAAATGAGAGCAAGGGATCTATTCTACGCTATGTGGATATCGGACCTGTTTATGAAGAGGGTAGAAGCTAACGAGGATTGGACGCTTATGTGCCCAAATGAATGTCCCGATCTATATAATAAACATAGTGAAGATTTTGAAAAATTATATGTTAAGTATGAATCAGAGGGTAAGGGGCGTAAAACTGTAAAGGCAAGGGAACTTTGGGAAAAAATACTGGAATCCCAAATAGAAACCGGTACACCATATATGCTCTATAAAGATGCAGCTAATCGTAAAAGTAACCAGAGTAATTTAGGTACAATACGTTCTTCTAATCTATGTACCGAAATTATGGAATACACTTCGCCAGATGAGGTTGCGGTATGTAATTTGGCTTCTATTGCGTTGCCTATGTTCATAAAAAATGGTGCTTTTGACCATAAAGAACTTTTTAGGGTTACCAAAAGGGTTACCAAAAACCTGAATAAGGTTATAGATCGTAACTACTACCCTGTTAAGGAGGCAGAAAACTCAAATCTACGCCATAGGCCGGTAGGTTTGGGCGTACAAGGATTAGCCGATGTTTTTATTAAACTCCGTATGCCTTTTACCAGTGATGATGCCAAGAAATTAAATGAGGAAATATTTGAAACCCTATATTTTGCCGCTGTTACCGCATCCAATGAAATGGCCAAAGAAGAAGGTCCCTATTCAAGTTATGAAGGTTCGCCAATTTCACAAGGAAAATTTCAATATAACCTTTGGGGAATTAAAGACGATGAATTGTCCGGTAGATGGAATTGGGAAAAGTTAAGAAAGGACGTTCTGCAACATGGAGTCCGTAATTCTTTGCTCGTAGCACCCATGCCTACGGCTTCTACCTCACAAATATTGGGTAATAATGAATGTTTTGAGCCTTATACTTCCAATATCTATACAAGACGTGTGTTATCTGGAGAGTTTATCGTTGTCAATAAACATTTGTTAGAGGACCTCGTTGAATTGGGCATGTGGAACGAAAACATGAAGCAAGAACTAATGAGAGCCAATGGGTCAATTCAACATATAGAAACAATTCCGCAGGATATCAGGGACCTATATAAGACCGTATGGGAGCTAAGCATGAAGGACATTATTGATATGTCTAGGCAAAGAGGCTATTTTATTGATCAAAGTCAGTCTTTGAACCTATTTATGGAAAACGCCAATTATTCCAAATTAACTTCAATGCATTTCTATGCATGGAAAAGCGGACTTAAAACAGGAATGTATTACTTGCGTACCAAAGCTGCAGTAGATGCTATTAAATTTACGTTGGACAATACTAAAAAGAAGGAAACCCCTGTTGAAGCGGAGGTAGTTGCTTCTGTTGTCAATGAACCCGTGGTAACTGATACAGGTGTAAAAATGGTAGCACCCCAGGCAGAAATAGATATTCAACCACTATCGCCCCAAGAAATGAAAGAAATGATCGCTAAGGCAAAAGAAGGACAAGCAGATGATGATTGTTTAATGTGTGGATCTTAGTAATAGTAGAAGTTCATTAAAAAAGACCCCTTTTAAGGGGTCTTTTTTAATTGTGGCTTAAGCCTAGGTTAAGTAAGGGAATTTTAATTGTCATTTTTTATGTAAGGTTTAATAGCTGTTGTAAAGAACAGCGCCACTACATAAATAATTAAGATGGTAATATATGGGTCCATATCCTAAGTGTTTAGTATTAAATTATATACGGTAAAAAGACCGCTTTGGATTATGGAAATTTAATTATATCGTTAAATAAACTGTTAATAAACATCTTTAGGTCAGACATAAAATCTTTCCACTGTTTTGCTAATAGCAAACGCTGTGTTTTAAATTCTTTGGAACGTATCTTCTTATATAGGATAAAAGATAGTTTAGATGCCATTAACAAGATGACATATATTGCTAGTGTATATATATATTGGGACATATACAAAATAACGAAAAAGTAAGTTAATTCTTACATTTGTATTATGTATTTCAACGAATACTTGAAAATTTTCGTTGAAATACAGCCCCAATTCAATTAAAGTGTGGTCTAATTTTTATAATAAGGTCTATATATCAATAGCATTAAAGAAAGCCATCTACTTGTTTATACGCTTTAATTAAAGCATTTTCACCCTCTTTACCTGCAATGGAATTTCCGTGCTCCATTCCCAAAACTCCTTGAAATCCTTTTTCATAAATCCATTTAAAGACATTTTTGTAGTTGATTTCTCCTGTGGTGGGTTCTTTTCTACCAGGATTATCGCCTATTTGAATATATGCAATTTCATCCCAGGTCAAATCCATATGGTGTATTAGATGACCTTCGTTTTTTTGCATATGATAAATGTCATACAGAATTTTACAAGAGGGACTGTTGACTCCTTTACAGATTAAATAGGTTTGTTCCGAAGTCTGTAAATAAAGGTCTGGCGAGTCTGATAGAGGTTCAAGAACCATGGTGAGACCATGAGGTTCCAAAATTTCAGCACCACGACGTAAAGCTTCAATAACGTTTGCATTTTGTATGCCAATGGGTAACGATCTTTCATAACCACCAGGTACTACCGTCATCCATTTGGCATTCACTCTTTTCGCCGTTTCCACCGCTTTACGACAACCGTCCAAAAATATATTGATATATTCTTCCTTGCCCGCAGCAAGGGTATTTGCTAAATTCCCTCCTTTATCTATGACGAAAACCCCCATGGTCATTCCTCTTTTCGCCAATGTAGCACCTATTTTTTCTTGTAAGGCTACATCGCGTTTCATCATGTTATTGTCCTCAAATGCGGTAAACCCTTGATCAGCCATAAAGTTGATTTGGTCTATAGGGTCGTCTCCCGCAAGATTTTGAAACATACCTAAATGTGGTGCATATTTTAAATTAAAATTATGTAGCGGCATTAAATTCTGTTTGGAACTACCATAACCTAAAGGGCCCATTAGTGTTAACGCACTAGTGCCCAGCGCGGTTTTTTGCATAAAATTTCTTCGTTTCATTGTTAAGGTGTTTGAACAAAAAAGCCAAGCGGTAGAATATCTATCTCTTGGCTTTTGTTAATGGTTGATCAATTTTATTATAAGGACCAGTCTTTGCCGCCAGTGAGCTCTTGGGCATCACCGCAAGCTATATACTCACCTGGTACGGGTAAATAGGCCAGCACTTCCTCGCCAACATACTCAGAGGCTTTATACCCCCAAATAGTAAGGCCGCGAAGATTATTTGCAAAGGCAAACCTAGACGTTTCATCATCCAAAGTGGAAGTTTTACCTTCTTCTAGGGCTTCTGAATAACTGGTGATCGCATCCTGCATTTTGGTTTGATCTTCTTTTGAATATTTCAAGGAGCTTGCCAAAACAGGCTCTAAATCCTCCGGGGTTAGATCGGTCATGGATTCCTTTCCAGAATCAGCCAAAGCTTTTTCTACAAATTTATTCATGGACATGGTAAAAAGGTCTTGTTGCTTTTCTTCCATTACCTCATTGGCAAATTTGTCTATGAATACATCTACCTGCACTTCAGAAGCAGCAGGTGTATCTGTTTTGGGTAATATTAGGTCTACCAATTTAGTAAGTATAGCACCTTGGTCCTGTGATAGGAATTCTGGTGTCCATATTATTGCAGGTTCACTTTTACAACTTTGTACAAGACCTAATAAAGTTGGGGTGGCCACCACATATCCAAGTGATAGCCCCATATTTTTTAATACACGTCTTCTATCCATTATATATTTCCTTTTTTAAGTTCTTGTGCAGCATGGTTTGCCGCTCTTGCTGAAAATGCCATATAGGTCAATGATGGGTTTACACAACTGGCAGAGGTCATAAATGAACCATCTGTTACATAAACATTGGGAACATCATGTAATTGGTTATTACCGTTCAATACAGAGGTCTTTCTGTCCCTGCCCATACGAGCGGTTCCCATTTCATGAATACCCAAACCTAAGGCACCTGGGTTGTCATATGGTGTAACATCCTTTAATCCTGCCTTGGTCAACATATCTACGGCGGACTGTTTCATGTCCTCACGCATTTTCCATTCGTTTTCCTTGAATTCCGCATCAAAGGTCACTGTTGGTAATCCCCAGTCATCCAATTTATCATAATCCAGGGTAAATCTATTTTCTTCATAAGGTAGCACTTCACCAAAACCGGTCATGCCAAACTGCCAGCCACCCGGCTTTAATATTGCATCCTTTAAATCGGCTCCATAGGCAAGTTCTGCAACGCTATCTTCCCAATTACCTCTTGAGGCACCTCCTTGGTATCCAAATCCTCTCTTATAATCAGATCGGTTAGAAGCTCCTCCTAAATTCCTAAATCTTGGTATATATATGCCATTTGGTTTTCTTCCTTTGTAAAACTTATCTTCAAAACCATCAAACTTTCCACGGGCTCCAACGCCTAAATGGTGGTCCATGATGTTACGTCCTAACTGATCGGATGCATTACCCATACCGTTAGGAAACGCATCGGACTTTGATTGCATTAAAATTGAAGTAGATGCTATTGCAGAGGCACATAGGAATATGACCTTTGCCTTAAATTCGTAAGTTTCCTTGGTTACACGGTCTATAACCTTGACCCCGGTTGCTTTTTTTGTATCTGGGTCATACATGACTTCATGAACAATGGAATCTGGTCTTAACGTCATATTTCCAGTGGCTTCCGCAGCTGGTAGTGTTGACGATAAACTACTAAAATAAGCTCCAAAAGGACATCCACGTATACATCTGTTCCTAAATTGACATTTACTTCTGCCGTCAAACTGTTTTGTACCTGTTAGGTGGGCTACCCTACCGGCGGTGACCACACGGCCGTCAAAATTTTCAGCAACCTTTTCCCTAAATTCCTGTTCTACACAATTAAGATCCATCATAGGTAGGAACTGCCCATCTGGCAATTGTTCCAATCCTAGATTTTCACCGCTTACTCCTATGTAAGATTCAACCTTGTCATACCAAGGTGCAATATCCTTATAGCGAACAGGCCAATCTACAGCTATTTTTTCATTCTTATTGGCGGTAAAATCAATATCGCTCCAGCGGTAACTATGACGGCCCCATTGTAAGGAGCGCCCTCCTAAATGATATCCTCGCATCCAATCAAAACGCTTGGTCTCGTTATATGGATGTTTCTTATCATTTACAAACCACATATGGCTGGCTTGACTGGTAGTGTAACCGGTTCTGTTTTGTTTGGGTTGCTGCTCCAAGATCTCTTTGGTAGGAGCCCCTGCATTTGGAAAATCCCACGGATCTTTATTTGCGGTAACATAATCATCTATATGTTTTACCATACGACCGCGTTCTAGCACCAATGTTTTTAACCCTGCTTCACATAGCTCCTTAGCGGCCCAACCACCACTAATTCCGGTTCCTACAACTATAGCGTCATAGGACTCTTGCTCTTCATTGTAATAAAATTTGCTCATAAAAGTTGTTTATCCTCTAAATTTATTAAATATAAAATTAATTCTATACATTTAATGTCCATTCTTATTGCGAAATTCGCTATAATTGGTTTAATGAACGTAATAGTAAGATGTAACGTTTATAACATTAATTATATTTTCAAACAACAACTAACAACCAAAAATGAAAAGAACAAATTTTGTAAAAATTGCCTTATTTGTGGGCATTGGAATCTCGTTATTAGGGACTTACGCTTGTAAGGAAACCAAAAAAGAAAGTGTAGAAAAAGCGGAAACCACTTCAGCCGAAGCTACTGTAGAACCATTTTTTGAGTTATCCTTAGCGCAATGGTCCATGCATAAAATGATTAGGGAAGATGGGGTTGACCCTTATTCTTTTGCGGAAAAAGCCAAAAACTGGGGTTTTACCGGTTTGGAGTATGTAAGTCAATTATATAATCCAGAGTTGGAAAGTGCCAATTACTCTGAAGAGGCTATGGCCAGCTTTGTGGAAAAATCTAACGCGGAAGCCAAAAAACACGGTATGAAAAATGTTTTGATCATGATTGATGGTCAGGGAAATTTAGCCGTATCTGATGAGGACGAACGTAATGAGACCGTTGAAAAACATAAAAAATGGGTAGATGCAGCAGCGGCAATGGGTTGCCATGCCATAAGGGTCAATTTAAATGGTAGTAATGATCCAGAAGAATGGATCAATAACTCTGTAGATGGACTTACGAAACTGGCTACTTATGCTAAAACAAAGAATATAAATGTTTTGGTAGAGAACCACGGAGGCCTGTCCTCTAACGGTGAACTGCATGCCAAAGTAATGGAAACCGTAAATATGGATAACTGCGGCAGCTTACCGGATTTTGGTAATTTCTGTATAGAGCGCAAACCAAACAGTTGGGATTGTGTAAAGGAATATGATAAATATAAGGGAGTTAAGGAATTAATGCCTTATGCTATGGCGGTAAGTGCAAAATCCAACAATTTTGATGCACAAGGTTATGATACCGGTATTGACTACGTAAAAATGTTGAAAATTGTAAAGGATGCTGGATATACGGGCTACATTGGTGTTGAGTATGAAGGATCGGAAATTAGTGAAGAAGCAGGAATTATTGCTACTAGGGACCTGTTGGTTAAAGCAGCCAAGGAAATAGAATAACTACATGATTTAGTCTATGGGTACTTTATTCAATGAATTGTTCGATTATAATTTTTATTGCAACAAAAAGCTGATACAAGAGTGTTTGGCCATGAATACCGTTACACCAAATAGTACTAAATTATTTTGTCACATATTAAATGCACACCATATTTGGAACTCAAGAATTTTAGGTAAACCTAGTGAGTTTCAAGTATGGCAGTTGCATGATATTAAGAATTGGGAAGATATTCATTACGAGAATCAAAGAAGCTCCTTTGAGATAATTTCCAATGCCGATAATTTTGATAAGCGAATAGATTATGAAAATAGTGAGGGAAGGCTTTATACCAACACCTTACAGGACATACTTTTTCATATTATTAACCACTCTACAAATCATCGTGGCCAAATAGCTGTGGATTTTAGGTTAAATGGCCAAACCCCTATAAGCTTGGATTACATTCATTACAAAAGATAGATGAAAAATGCGATAAGAACACAACTATGTATAATGATGTTCTTGGAGTTTTTTATTTGGGGAGCATGGTTTGTTACGCTGGGTACCTTTTTAGGAAATAATCTAAAAGCCACAGATGGCGAAATAGCATTGGCGTTTTCTACACAATCTTGGGGTGCCATCATTGCCCCGTTCATTATTGGGATAATTGCAGATCGGTATTTTAATGCTGAAAGAATATTAGGGATTTTACATCTTTTGGGAGCCATACTAATGTACTTCATGTACCAAAGCAATACTTTTGAAACGTTCTTTATATTGGTGTTGGCATATATGATAGTTTACATGCCTACACTGGCCCTTGTCAATTCAGTTTCTTTTAATCAAATGACCAATCCTGCCAAGGAATTTTCTATGGTCAGGGTTTTTGGAACGTTAGGCTGGATCATTGCAGGACTTTCCATTAGTTATTTCTTTCATTGGGATAAGGGAGAATTCATTACACAGGGATTTTTAAAAAACACCTTTTTAATGACGGCCATTGCCTCATTGGTTCTAGGCCTTTTTAGCTTTACATTACCAAAAACCCCACCAAGGATGGTGCGTTCAAAAAATGTAGCTATTAAGGATATTCTAGGACTAAATTCGTTGCGCTTATTCAAGGACAGGAATTTTCTGGTTTTCTTTCTTTCATCTGTTTTAATATGTATTCCTCTTGCATTTTATTATCAAAATACAAATCCATTTTTGGTAGAAATTGGTATGGATAACGCTACCGGAAAAATGACAATAGGACAAATTTCGGAAATTGTATTTATGCTTTTACTTCCTTACTTTTTTACAAAATTCGGGTTTAAAAAAACAATTTTGGTGGCTATGGGCGCTTGGGTATTACGGTATTTATTGTTTGCCTTTGGAGATGTTGATGAACTGGGTTTTATGTTGCTTGTTGGTATAGCCCTTCATGGTATATGCTATGATTTTTTCTTTGTAAGCGGACAAATTTATACGGACAGTAAGGCCGGGGAAGAATATAAGAGTTCTGCCCAAGGACTCATTACCCTTGCAACCTATGGGGTAGGTATGTTGATAGGCTTTTGGGTGGCGGGTGAAATTTCTACATGGTATCTATTGAAGGACGGAAATCATATGTGGAAGTATATTTGGTTGTACCCGGCAATATTTGCCCTGACCGTATTTGTGCTGTTCACGTTTTTCTTTAAAACCGAGAAAATAGACTATCAGTCTTAGATAAATTCTTTAATTTAAACCCCTGAAAATTGATTTCTATCTTGCTAAATGCATTATGCCCATCAAAAATCAAAAAACATAGACCACAACAAATAATTATAAATTTTTCAATTTAAACAACAAGTAAAAATGCCAAAGAAAATACGATTAGGAATTTTGGGAGGGGGAGGCGATTCCCTCATAGGAGTACTACATAGGGTAGCTTCACAAATAAATGATAATTATGAAATAACGGGTGCGGTATTTAATCCTGATTTTGAGGCCAACAAAGCTTTCGCCGAGGAAATAGATGTTCCCTTAAATAGAATTTATAAAGACTTTGATACATTAGTAGAGGAGGAGTTAAAATTACCGGAAGATGAGCGTATACAAGTATGCTCTGTTTTAACGCCTAATTTCTTACATTATCCAATGGCCAAAAAATTATTGGATAATGGTTTTCATGTTATCTGTGAAAAACCCATGACCACTTCACTTGAAGAGGCTAAGGATTTGCAGAAATCACATGAAAAAGCAGGTACTGTTTTTGCATTGACCCATACCTATACAGGTTATCCTATGGTACGCCAGATGCGTGAAATGATCAAAGCCGGTGCTCTGGGCAAAATTCATAAAGTTGATGCGGTCTACTATCAAGGCTGGATCAATACCATTATCCATGACAAGGAGAAAAGATCTTCTGTTTGGAGATTAGACCCAACAAAAGCAGGTATTAGTTCATGTATGGCAGATATTGGCGTTCATGCTTTTAACATGGTGGAATATACAACGGGATTAAAAGTGAACAAATTACTTTGTGATTTTAATTACCTGTACGAAGATAATAAGATGGATGTTGATGGTACGGTGTTGATCCGTATGGGAGAGCATGTAAAAGGTGTTATTAGAGGTAGTCAAGTGGCTACGGGAGAAGAAAATGGATTAGCAATTGCTATATACGGAGAAAAAGGTGCTTTTAGATGGGAACAAGAGCGTCCTAACTTTTTATATAAGTTGAGCGATACAGAGCCTACACAAGTTTATAAACCGGGCCATGCCTATAATTCTGAACTATCCTTGGACGGTACCAAATTACCCGCTGGTCACCCAGAGGGTATTTTTGATTCCATGGCCAATATCTATAAGGGTGTGGCAAAGGCCATAAGAAAGCAAGATTATAATGATGGCGAATTCCCAACAATGACAGATGGTGTTCGCGGAATGGATTTTATTGAAGCTACCGTAGCATCCAATAAAAATGGTAATGTTTGGGTTGATCTTGGAAATTAAAAAGATTAAACACCTAATAATAAGAAAGAGCCGCTATAAGCGGCTCTTTTTTTTAATAAACTTTTACAAATTCTTGGCAAACTACAATCATACTTTCCTTGGGCTCCCTATCAAAGGCACTGAGTTCCCTTGTAAAATATTCCCAATGAACTTTTTTCCAATATTCCAAAGAGGTATCTCCTTCTCCTTCCAAATGGGCATAAGAGGCATCAATGCTAAAAAAGGGTTTTAATGTAACGGCAGTAGTACGAACTATACATTGGGCTTCACCCTTCCAATTCGTAACAACTATGAATTCACCTATTTTAGGTAGTGGTTCATTTCTATGTTGTAAGCCTAATAATGAATGAGTAGTGGCTTTTTTACTGCCGTTTTTGGTGAGAGCCGCTAGCTCATCCGCATCTTTTTCATTGTCTCCAAAATACACAGCTTTTGGGCTTTCGTTAAAAGCATGTTCTAGATGGGAGTCCAAGTAATCTCCCCACATATTCCTTGCCGAAGCATTTTCCATATCTATTAATTATCTTATTTGTTATGATGAGAATTTGCCCAACTTTAATTGTTCAGCTGCATGGTTTGCAGCCCTGGCGGTAAATGCCATATAGGTTAAAGAAGGGTTTACACAACTGGAGGACGACATAAATGCCCCATCTGTTACATAGACATTGGGGACAAGATGCACTTGGTTGTGTTTGTTTACAATAGAGGTTTTGGGGGAGTGCCCCATACGTGCACCACCCATTTCATGAATACCCAGTCCAGGACCCGTTTCTTGATCATAGGCATTAATGTCCTTGAACCCTGCACTCTTGAACATTGTTACAATTTCTTTTTTAATGTCCTCGCGCATATTATATTCATTTTCCTTGAACTCAACATCAAAAGCCAACTGTGGCAAACCCCATTTATCTTTTTCAGTAGCACTTAAGGTTACCCTATTGTCATCATATGGCAAAAATTCTCCAAAACCTGTTACGCCTATAGTCCAATGGCCAGGTTTAAGAATATGGTCTTTTAATTCTTTACCATAACTCATTTCTGCAATAGTTTCACTCCAATCACCTCTACTTGCCCTGCCTTGGTAGCCAAATCCGCGCAAATAATTGTCTTTTTTGGTTTTCTCGTTCAAGTTTACAAAACGAGGAATATAGAAACCTGTGGGCTGCCTTCCCTTATAGTATTTGTCCAAATACCCATCTACTTTTGCGGACGCACCCAGTTTATAATGATGATCCATTATTCCGCGCCCTAACGCATCTGAGTCATTGCCTAGACCGTTGGGGAAGCGTTTGGACTTAGATTGCAATAATATGCCTACGGATGCCATTGCAGAGGCGCAAAGAAATATCACTTTTGCTTTAAATTCTAATTTTTCATTGGTTTCAGCATCTATGACTTTAACACCGGTGGCTTTTTTTGTAGTGTCATCATATATGATTTCATAAACGATAGAATTAGGCCTTAAGGTCATATTTCCTGTGCGTTCCGCCGCAGGTAAAGTAGATGAATTACTGCTAAAATAACCTCCAAAAGGGCAACCTCTCCAACAGCGGTCCCTGTTTTGGCAAGTGCCTCTTCCTTCAAAAGTGGCATTTGGGTCGGTAATGTGGGCAGTACGGCCAATGGTTACCAAACGGCCATCGTCAAATTTTTCTGATGTGCGTTTCTTAAAATCCTCTTCAACGCAGTTGAGTTTCATGGCGGGTTGAAATTTGCCATCGGGCAAAACCTCAAGTCCCAAATTTTCTCCACTGACTCCTATATATTCCTCTACCTTATCATACCAAGGTGAAATATCTTTATACCTAACTGGCCAATCTACACCTATGTTTTCCTTTTTGTTCGCTTCAAAATCAATATCGCTCCAACGGTAACTTTGACGGCCCCAGGTAAGGGATCTACCACCTACTTGATATCCCCTGATCCAATCAAAACGTTTGGTCTCTACATAAGGGTGGTCAAGGTCATTGACGAAAAAATGCTTTACATCTTGTTTTGGGGCCCAATTTACCCTAGACTGTACAGGATAATTTTTCTTTTCTTCTTGGGATAGCTCGCCTTTTAAAGGGTAATCCCAAGGGTCATCATGCATAGTGGGGTAATCCTCAATATGTTTTACCATTCTACCGCGTTCCAGAACCAATGTTTTTAATCCGTTTTCGGTTAGTTCCTTAGCGGCCCATCCACCACTTATTCCTGTTCCTACAACAATTGCATCATAAACTTCATCTTGATTCATGCTTTAAATTTTATCTTTTTCTATTGGTAATCCCTATATTTATGGCAATTCTTCAAGGTGTTCAGAATTGTGTTATATAATTCTTAAATATAAGATAAATTGACATATTTGAAGTATTTGTACAACTAACTAATTAAAATAACCGAATAGTAAAATTTATATGAAAACAATTAAAGGTCCAGCGGTATTTTTAGCTCAATTCGTAGATAATAAAGCACCATTCAATTCATTGGATGGGATGTGTAAATGGGCTGCGGATTTAGGATATAAAGGAATACAGATACCTACTTGGGAAAGTTTTTTAATCGATTTGGACAAAGCTGCAGAAAGCCAAACGTATTGTGATGAGTTAAAGGGAAAGGTAAATTCCTACGGATTGGAGATTACGGAACTTTCTACCCATTTACAAGGTCAATTGGTAGCCGTTCATCCTGCTTATGACTTAATGTTCGATTCTTTTGCCCCTGAAAATGTTCATGGCAATCCTAAGGCAAGAACAGAATGGGCCGTAGAAACCGTTAAAAAAGCGGCTACGGCAAGTAGAAGACTTGGGTTAAAGGCGCATGCTACTTTTTCAGGTTCTTTATTATGGCATACCATGCACCCTTGGCCTCAGCGTCCTGCCGGTCTTGTGGAAATGGGTTTTGAGGAACTTGCCAATAGATGGATGCCAATATTAAATCATTTTGATAAGGAAGGTGTGGATGTATGTTACGAAATTCACCCGGGTGAAGATTTGCATGATGGAGATACTTTTGAACGTTTCTTGGAAGCTACGAACAATCACAAGAGAGTAAACATTCTATACGATCCAAGTCATTTTGTGTTACAACAGTTAGATTACATTACCTATATAGACCACTATCATGAATTTATAAAGTCTTTTCATGTAAAGGATTCAGAGTTTAATCCTACAGGTAAAAAAGGTGCATTTGGTGGTTATAATGATTGGGGAGATAGAGCCGGTAGATATCGTTCTTTGGGTGATGGTCAAATTGATTTTAAAACCATTTTCTCCAAATTGACCCAATATGGTTGTGACGTATGGGCGGTTATGGAATGGGAGTGCTGTATTAAAAGTCCTGAGCAAGGGGCTCGTGAAGGTGCAAAATTCATACAAGACCATATTATTGAGGCAACGGAGAAGACCTTTGATGATTTTGCAGGAGCGGAAATAGATAAGGATATGTTGAAAAAAATGTTAGGATTATAAATAAACAAGAATGAAAAAAATACTATTAGGTATTGCAGTAGTGATGTTGATTGCTTCATGTAAAGAGGAAAATAAGAAGTCTGCTGAGGCAACTGTAACTGAGGTGGAAATGCCTAAAAATGAATGGGAAATTTTGTTTGATGGCACTTCATTGGATAAATGGAAGGAATTTCAAAATGATTCTGTAAGTAGTGCGTGGACCATACAGGGTGAAGCTCTGGTATACACCCCACCCAGTGAAGAGGAAAGAGTAAACCACGATTTGGTGACTAAGGAAGAATTTACTGATTTTATACTTTCTTTGGAATGGAAAATTTCCGAGGGTGGTAACAGTGGTATATTTTGGGGGGTAAATGAAGATGAAAAATTCAAGACCGGATACCAAACAGGCCCTGAAATACAAATCCTGGACAATGATAAACATCCAGATGCCAAGGCAGGTACTACACATCAAGCAGGTGCCTTGTACGATATGGTTTCACCGGCCAAAGATGTTACTAAGCCAATTGGCGAGTGGAATACAATGGTCCTTACGGTAAATCATAAAGAAAATATGGGTAGTGTTACCTTGAACGGAACGGAAATGGTTTCTTTTCCAATTGCAAATGATGAATGGGATGCTATGGTCTCAAAATCTAAATTTGCTGGCTGGGATGGCTTTGGAAAATTTAAAACGGGAAAAATAGGGTTACAAGATCATGGTAATGTAGTATCCTTTAAAAACATAAAAATTAAACAACTATAACTTAAGCATAATATCATGAGAAATTTCTATTTAATTATAATGTTGGCCTTAACCTTAGGGGTTATATCCTGCAAAGAAAAAGTACAGGTAGAGGAAGTGGAAACCGTACAAGAAAATGTAAAAGATCAAGTCGTTGTCCATGACGAATTTACGGGTGAGGAACCTACCACGCCAGAGGAAACGGAGTTTTACGAACCTAAGGTTCCCGTTGTAAAACCAGGTGTGAACGGAGCACCTCCAAGTGATGCCATAGTACTATTTGATGGTTCTAGTTTGGAAAATTGGATCAGTACCAACGATAGCACGGCAGCAAAGTGGCATTTGAACGATGATGGTAGTATGACGGTTAATGATAGAACAGGCAACATACAGACAGAACAAGAATTTGGGGATATTCAACTACATATAGAATGGAAGTCGCCATTACCTGTACAACGAGAAGGTCAAAATAGGGGTAACAGTGGTATATTTCTTAGTGGTTTATATGAAGTTCAAGTATTGGACCAAAATGACAATCCTACCTATGTAAACGGTCAAGTAGGTTCTATCTACAAGCAACATGTACCATTGGCCATGGCTTCCGTACCTACCGGGGAATGGAACACTTATGATATCATTTATCATGCACCGGAATTTAATGATGAAGGAGGTAAAATAAAATCAGGAGATATTACCGTTGTCCATAACGGGGTATTGGTGCAAGACCATGTAGAAATTAAGGGTACAACCGAGTATATTGGGTGGCCCAAGAACCCTGCGCACGGTAAAGGTCCTTTAATGCTACAGGATCATGGTGATGATAGTCGTGTTAGCTTTAGAAATATTTGGTTAAGAGAACTATAGGCCATTTTTAAAATGTTTAAAAGGAGTAAACGACTATGGTTTGTTTGCTCCTTTTTTATTATTTGGTTACTTTAAAATATGAATTTTACAATTACCTTACCTTTGTTAAAATTTAAAATGCATATATGATCCAATCCATGACCGGTTTCGGTAAGCATGTAATTCAATTGCCCAATAAAAAAATTACGGTAGAAATAAAATCACTTAATAGTAAGAGTATTGATTTAAACGCCCGTATGCCCTCAAATTATAGGGAAAAGGAATTGGAGCTTAGAAAGATAATCGCCAATTCATTAGTACGTGGTAAGGTAGATTTTAGTCTGTATGTAGAACTTACAGGAGATGAAACAACTTCCCAAGTAAATGAAGTTGCGGTTAAACAATATATGAACCAGTTACAAAATATTGCCACTGGTGATGATCTAAGGTTATTAGAAATGGCACTTAGGTTCCCAGACGCTATGAAGACCGCTAAGGAAGATATTGATGAAGTAGAGTATCTGGAAATCAAAAAGGCGTTGCAAGGGGCTTTGGTAGAAATCAATAAATTTAGGTCAGAAGAGGGTAGTGTTTTGGAAAAAGATTTTATGGACCGTATAACCGCATTGCAACAATTGTTAACAGATGTGGTCGCCATTGATCCAGAACGTCAAGCAACGATACGTGAAAGGTTGGAGAAGGCCGTGCAAGACTTGAAGACCGATCTGGATGAAAATAGGTTTGAGCAAGAACTGATCTATTATTTGGAAAAGTATGATATCACCGAAGAAAAGGTAAGGCTGGCCAATCATCTTGACTATTTTAGTAAAACATTACGGTCCAAGGATAGTAATGGTAAAAAGCTGGGCTTTATTTCACAAGAGATCGGCCGTGAAATCAATACCATTGGTTCCAAGGCCAATTATGCACCTATGCAGCAGTTAGTAGTACAAATGAAAGATGAGCTTGAAAAAATCAAGGAACAAATGTTAAATGTATTATAGATGAAAGGGGGAAAATTAATTATTTTTTCTGCACCCTCAGGAAGTGGAAAAACGACCATAGTACGTCACCTATTGGCTCAACCGGAATTAAACTTGGCTTTTTCCGTCTCGGCAACTTCAAGGCCAAGAAGAGGAAAGGAAAAGAATAAGGAGCATTATTATTTCATGTCCGTTTCCGAGTTTAAAAACCACATAAAAAATGATGATTTTTTAGAGTGGGAAGAAGTATACAGGGATAATTTTTACGGTACACTTAAAAGTGAAGTAGAGCGCCTGTGGGCAGAGGGTAAGAACGTTATTTTTGATATTGATGTGGTAGGCGGACTAAGAATCAAGAAAAAGTTCCCGGATATTACCTTGGCGGTCTTTGTTAAACCCCCCAGTGTAGACGAACTTAAGATCAGACTTAAAAAACGTAGCACTGAAAGTGAGGATAAGATTAATATGCGTATTGCAAAGGCATCCGTAGAATTGGCAACGGCCCCACAATTTGATAAAATAATCAAGAATTACGATTTGGATGTGGCCCTAAAAGAGGCTAGAGATCTAGTGGCCACTTTTATTGCTGAGGAATAAGGTAATTTCATGAAGAATATAGGTTTATATTTTGGCACATTCAACCCTATACATATAGGTCATTTGGTAATTGCCAACCATATGGCGGAATTTTCAGATTTGGATGAAGTTTGGTTCGTGGTAACCCCTCAAAGTCCATTTAAAGCCAAAAAAACACTTTTGGATAACCATCACCGGTATGAAATGGTCTATGAAGCTACGGTAGACTATCCAAAATTAAAACCTAGTAAAATAGAGTTTGATCTACCACAACCTAATTATACCATACATACTCTTGTGCATTTAATGGAAAAATACCCTACCCAACATACCTTTTCATTAATTATGGGTGAGGATAACCTAAAAGGGCTACACAAATGGAAAAATTACGAAACCATTTTAGAGAACCATAATATTTATGTTTACCCTAGGGTGTCTAATGGAGCCATTGCACATAAGTTCAAGGAACATGAAAAAATCCATAGGGTAGATGCGCCTATTATGGAAATCTCTTCAACCTTTATAAGAAAAGCGCATAAAGAAGGTAAAAATATAAAACCTATGCTACCTCCGGAAGTTTGGAAATATATGGATGAAATGAATTTTTACCGTTAATTTTATTGAGCTTTAAACAAAGTATCTGTGGCAAGATAGGCATTGTCTTTGTTGTAATACCAAGCCCTAGTTTTTGGAAATTGGATTCCGTGAATGGTTATCAAATCTGTCAATAGTATATACTCTCCATCGTTTTTACTTTCATCATGAAAAAATTGATAGATTTCCATAGCGTAGGTTTTAGGGTCAAAATAAAAATACCAAGTATCTTGCCCCACTTCTTTTTCATAGTTGACCTTAAGAACTAAATATTCTTTTCCTTTAAAAGTTTGTTTTACAACCTTAGGGTCTATTCGTGTACCAGGATCCTTTAGTTTCATGGGCAATCCGTATAAATACGTGTAATAGTTCTTCATTAATTGCGCGCGGTCACATGTAATTCTTAAACTATCCTTTACTTTTTTCGTAATAGTGGTACTTCCGTTCAATTTTAAAATGCATTCTTCTTTATTCAGTTCAGACTCAATAATATGGTTGTTCTGTTTAACGGTAGATTTAAAATAGTTTGCCGGGAGGTCAAGCTCAATACGTGTACTGCGCAATGCTGCTTTGGGAGATTCCATTTCAATTAATAACTTTCCTTGAAAGGTTTTCCAATTGTTTTGTGGATCGTGAAAAGCAATGGCATTATTAAGTAATTGTTCTCCCGTTAAGTTTTGTCCGTAGGTATAAATAGATTGAAACAGGATTATGGCTAAATAAAAGTACCTTGTCTTCATAGTAGAGTTTAAGGACAAGGTACTTATAATTTTAATGACTTAGCAGACTATTATTTTTTTGACGATTCTATGGTAGCGGGTGCTACGGAGCTGTCATGTTCATTATGGTATTGTTGTAAAAGATTCATGACGGAGGTCATTAAATCCTTGGTTTCCAACAATAGGGAGAAGTACAACGTTGTGTTTTTAGGACTGGATTCTTCTGTCCTTGTTCGGGCCACTTGTGTTTGAATCTTGTCAGATACCATTTGGAAAAGTTCCTGTTTCTGGTTTAGAACATTACCTATTTGTTCAAAAGATTGATTGGAAAAAGCCTCTTGTGTCTGATTCAAAATTTCTTCCAATTTTAAATCTATCTGCTTTAATTCCTTTATCTGGTTGTATTTTAATTTTTTATGGTTGTTGTTTACATGTTTATGACTAACCTTTCCTATATATTCCAAGGACTGGGCTATATCTGTAAGATATCCTAAGGTGTTTATATAAAAATTACTGGCGCCTACACTATTTTCATCAAGATTCTTGATGAAATAAAATATGTGATCCCTTAGATCATCAATTTCATTGGAGAGTTTTTCGCCCTGTTTTTTATTCTTTTTTAGTTGGTTTACGTCTTGTTTGGCCAACCCGCTTATAGTGTTCGTATAAATTTTGTTGGTCCTTTTTAAAACATTTGAAATATTCATTGCACTTTCAAATATGACACCTTGAATAGAACTGCTCTCTGCCCTGTTTAGCGAATCTTCCGCTTTTAACTCCTTGGCTTTCTTATTGTGCGAAATGTAATTTCTAGCCAATAATAGAATTGCAGCAAACAACAATATTGCTAGTGCAGCGCCTTTTCCAAAACTGATTAAGGTCAGGATAATACCAGATGCTATAAAGGCGATTATTGCGGTACCAAACCAGCCGCCAATTACATTCAGCACACCGGCTACTCTATACACCGCACTTTCTGCACCCCAAGCTCTATCTGCCAATGATGTGCCCATGGCAACCATAAAGGTTACATAAGTAGTGGATAATGGTAGTTTATATGAGGTGGCAATAGATATCAGAATACCTGCAACCATTAGGTTAACTGCGGCACGTACCATATCAAAGGCAGGCAATTCGTGTACTTTCTTTTTTGACAATGCAATTACAGGCTTATCAAACTGTTTTTCTATTTTTTTCTGTAAAGAATTGGGAATTGTGTTGCCTATCACTGTAGATACTGAAATAGCCAACCGTACCAAACCTCGCGACAAGAAGTTAGGTTGAAAACGTTCTTTAGTATCTTCTTGACTGGATAGGTCTATAGATGTCTTAACAACGCTTTTTGCCTTGCTGGAAAACCATAAAGTCAGGACCATGATCATACCGGCTATAAACAGCAATAAAGTAGGTGTAGGGACTTTTTTGGCCAAAATTCCCATACTAAATTCAGATGCTTCTATGCCAGAGGCCAACCAGGCTTCATAAGATTGCCAAGCAGCTATGGGTACACCAATAAAATTCACCAAATCATTTCCTGCAAAAGCAAGGGCAAGGGCAAATGTTCCCACGCCAATTATCAATTTATAAATGTTCACCTTGGCCAATTTCATTAGAATAAAAGAAAACAACGACCAAACCAGAAAGATTACGACTACCAAACTAAGTAATTGGGTCTCTAAAAATTCCTTAATCGTAATACCTCCAATAATATCATATGCTTCACCTGCAAAAGCGGTTCCGCCTATACCCTTCATCAAAATGAAATAGGTCATAGAGGACAACGCAAAACCACCAAAAAGTGCGCCTACCCAAGTAGGTTTTTTGTCAAAATTAAAAGATAGAAGAAGTCGAGATGCCCACTGTACCAATGCCCCAATGGAAAAAGCGACCACCACAGATAGTAATATTCCAAATATGATTTGAATGGCCTTGTCATTGTTGATGTAGTTGATTACATCAAGAAAACTACCGTTATCTGCACCAATTTTTATTAAAGACATGGCTACGGCCGCACCCAAAAGCTCAAAAACTATGGATACCGTTGTAGAAGTTGGCATACCCAAAGTATTAAAGAAATCCAGTAGAAGAATATCCGTTATCATTACGGCCATGAAAATGAACATGATTTCATCAAAATAGAATTCACCGGGGTTAAAAATTCCCTTTCTGGCCACTTCCATCATACCACTTGAAAACAATGCTCCGGCAGCAATTCCAAAACTTGCTACTATCATTATGGTTTTAAAGGATATTGCCTTTGAGCCAATGGCGGAATTCAAGAAATTTACCGCATCGTTACTTACGCCAACAACAAGATCCGCAATGGCCAAAACGGCTAACGCGATAAGCATTAAAAAATAAATATTATCCATAATTCAGTTCGCTATCAATTTGCAAATATCATTATCGCCAATGGCTGCAATGTTAGGTTAATGTTATTATTTCACTAGAAATGAACCTCTAATTGTAATCTGTAAGTCAATACATCTGTGCTAGTTATCTCTGAAAGGTAGCTAAGATCTGTTTGAACTTTTAGTTTGTGACCTACAATATACTTTGAAAGTCCTAAAGTATATTGTTTTTGGTTATTTAGACCTGTTATTTCCTTATCTAGATCTATTCTGGTAAAACGGCCAGATAATTCCCAATTACTATCAAATAAATACCCGATTTGCAAATTTAGACCGTTACCAACTTGTACAACTTGACCTGTTTCAGAACCATCTGAATTCTTGGCAATAGGGTCATTGGCCACTCTATTGGCGTACTCACCCATAAACGAAAATCCTTTGTATTTGAACATGGCATCTATAAAAACCGTATTGATGTTGGTCTCAAAAAAACCAATATCGTTAAAGAGATAGGTGCCTTGATTACTTCTTGTCTTTACCGCGTTTTGATTACTGTCATAGGTAGCCGCTATCATTAATTTTGGGGTTTGTTCCCTTTTAAGGTCACTTGCTTTGTAATCTCCATTCGCCAAAAATTCTCCAAATGGCAGTAGTTCTAAACGTGTAGTGTATTGAAGCCCCCCTAAATTTTCTGTAGTAATATTTCTACCTTCACCTTGCGATAGGGCAAAAATTTCTCGCACTAAAAATTTGTTGCCAAAATTAAATTTGTGTCTTAACTGAAAGCCCATATCACGGTCTATCGTAAACCTAGCGTTCAATAATGAACGATCTACTTGTAAAAGGTTTCCTGATGAAATTACTCGTTCTATATTGCCGGGTAATTTTGTTTGGCCAAACCATAGTTCAAAATTTTTGTAGAAGTTCCACTGAACTACGGCATCAAGTACATAACGTGGTGCATTACCTGTAAATTGGGTTGCTCCGGACAAATCTCTATTAGAAAGCCCTAGTTCTATTTTATATTTTAATTTGGGAGAATACGCAAATCCGTCAAACTTTAGTCTGGCCCTTCTAACCAGAAAATTTTGTCTGGGATCGGTAAGGTTGTTATTTTCTGAATTCCAAGTATTAGTGGCTAGTATTTGCATACGGGCACCCACTTTCATAGTATAGGAACTATCTTTTCCTACCAAATTGAACAACCCATTACCAAAATAGGGCGCATGTGATTCTTGACCTTTAAGTGCGTTGTAAAACAGCAAAAAAAGGCCTAACCATAAATGGCTATACTTCATTAACTATTAATTTTTGTCGACTGCAAATTACCGAAATGAACCTAAAGTTCCTACCATTAAAGGTAAACAGGAATTTTATTGATCCTGTTTGCTATACATTCAATTATTAACTGGATTAACTAGTTGATTTACTTTAAAATAAAGCGAATAAAAAAAAGCTACCAAATGGTAGCTTTATGATTTCAAAAAACCAGTCGACAAAAACTAATAGTATTAGAAATCATTTCTAAATTTCATATGTTATCTAGATGATGTTTTTTGAGCGGATAAATCTGCCATGGTCATGGTTTTGGCCTTTAGGCTTGCTTGTACATTTTTAACTTCGCCAGATGCAACCGTTATTGGCAACTCCATTGGTTCATATCCTAAAAATTGAACTAAAAGCTTGTAAGATCCCGGTATTAGGTTGTCAAACTCAAAGTTTCCCCTAAAATTGGTATGGGTGCTTAAATTGGTGTTCTTTATGGTTACAGTAGCCATTAATAGGGGCTCGTTGAATAACTCTGCGTCCAATATTTGCCCTTGTATGGCACTTGTTTCTTGAGCGTACATTATGGAACCAATGCATACTGCAAATAAGAAAACTAATTTTTTCATGTGTACTTAAAATTTCTTTTGCAAAGAAATTACCGCTACGTTAAGTTAAGGTTAGCTCATGTTTATGAATATATATTCTTAAGGTTAAGATATTGCTTCTGTTTATTTGCTTTTAACGAACTTCTTACCATTAATGAAATAGCAAAAAATGTATCTTGCAGACTTCAAATAAAAACTAATGAACTGGGAGCAATTACTTTCGTTACGTAGACAGGGTGACAAACATAAACGCTTGCGCAATGAGCAGGATGAGACACGTTTGGGTTTTGATGTGGATTATGACAGGATTATTTTTTCATCGGCTTTTAGAAGTTTACAGGATAAAACCCAAGTAATACCATTGTCTAAAACAGATTTTGTTCACACTAGACTTACCCACAGTCTGGAAGTCTCTGTGGTTGGCCGTAGTTTGGGTAGACTGGCAGGTAAAAAAATCATAGAAAAACACCCTTATTTGCAAGAAGTACATGGATATAAGTTTAATGATATTGGGGCTATAGTTGCCGCAGCTGCCTTGGCACATGATATAGGAAACCCACCTTTTGGACATAGTGGGGAAAAAGCTATAGGTGAGTATTTTAAAACTGGAAACGGTGTACGTTTTAAGGAGTATTTAACTGAAGTGGAATACCAGGACATTATAGATTTTGAGGGAAATGCGAACGGATTTAGATTATTGACTCAAGATAGGGCAGGGGTTTCTGGCGGATTACGACTTAGTTATGCCACTTTAGGGGCTTTTATGAAATACCCTAAAGAATCATTGCCCAAAAAACCATCTAATCATATATGCGATAAAAAATTTGGATTTTTCCAAAGTGAAAAGCATACTTTTAAAGAAGTAGCAGAGGATTTGGGACTGCCTACAAGAAGCTCCAATGCTATAATTTCCTATGGTAGACACCCACTTACGTTTTTGGTCGAAGCTGCGGATGATATCTGTTATACGATAATAGATTTTGAAGATGGCATAAATTTAGGATTGATATCTGAAGATTATGCCCTTGAATATTTGATTAAACTGGTCAAGGACACCATCAATACTAAAAAATACAATTCTTTAGAGTACAAGGAGGATAGGTTGAGCTATTTGCGCGCACTGGCAATTAATACCTTGATCCAAGATGCGGTTGCCATTTTTATTGAAAATGAAGACAGTATTTTAAACGGAACTTTTGACTGTTCTTTGATGGAAAAAAGTGCGTATAAGGCACAAATTGAGGATATTATTAATTTAAGTGTACAGAATATTTACCAATCTCAAGAGGTCGTAGAAAAGGAAATTGCAGGTTATACCATTATTTCGGATATTTTAGATGTTTACATTGCGGCCCTAATAGGTAAAAAGAATCAGCAGGTTTCTAATTATCACAAATTAATACTACGAACGTTACCAGGATTATATAGGCAAACAGATGGCTCTATTTATGATATTTTATTGAATACGTGTAGTTACGTGGCTAGTCTTTCTGACAGTGCGGCCGTACATATCCATAATAAAATCAAAGGCAAACAACTCTAAAAACCATACAGTATACCAACACCCAAAACTTGCTTAAATTGAATCTTGGGCATGCCGGGGTCGGTTATGGTGCCGTTATCGTTTTTTACAACATCAAACAAAATATCATCGTCATAAATTAATTGGGTGCCCAAACTGGTACTAATATATTTATTGACTTTCATATTAAGGTTAAGCTCCCAATCCACATCAACGTTGCCAAAACTTTTAATATAGTCCGTATATAGATTAATCCTACTTTTTAATTCTATATTATCTGCAAGGGAATAATTGAAATTATTGGTGATCAGTATACCTATTTCCAATAAATGATTTTCTCCGGGTGTTAGTACATTACCGTCCTCGTCTAAAATTGCTTCCTGCACACCAAAAGAGCCATTGTCTGCCAAATTCTGATCCAATACAAAGGTGGATTTTTGGGTTAGCGGGGATAGGTAAAGATTAAACTTTTCATCTTTAGTTATGAACGATGTACCCGCACCAAATAATAGATAGCCCGGTGCCATAAACCTGGATATTGGAGTATCCCTATCCGGGTATTTATAACCGTTGGAAAATTGAGTGTTAAAATTGAGCTGTACCGAGTAAAACCATCTACTGGTATTATCTTTCTTGAACCCTAGGTTAGAACTTAATCGTATAACATCTTCCGTCTTTCTTAATTTACGCCCTTCCTGTGCATTTAATCCATAGCGTAATTCTAAATTATTGTCCCACTGGAAATTGTTGAATTTGTATTTTCTGGCAAACTTCAAAAAACCTAGTCCACTTACGGCATTGTCCCCACCAGCGTTCCAGTTTACAAAAGCTACCTCGCTTATGTTGATACCAAAACTATTTTCCGTTTCCCAAAAAGAGGGCACCCTAAATCTTTGAAACCCTTTTTCCAGGGTTTTCGTTTTCTTAAAATCAATATTGGGTATTTGAAGATTTACATCTTTTTTTAGGGAGGAAATCTTATCCAATGTTCTACGAATTACTATGGTATCTACCGCAGTAGAATCTAAATAAACACTATCTATAATTATTGGTGCCGGTATAGTATCTTGGGCCTGGGCAGCCATTGCAACCAATAAAAAAAGGGGTAATAAGTTTTGAAGACATTTTGAAACTATTCTTTTCATAGAAATTGTTGTACATATTTTTTTACGGACATCTTATCTATCCCTGCTTCTTTATATAATTCTTGGGTAGGTCCATGGGGTATAAAGACATCAGGGATACCAAATATCTTAATAATTTTATTCATTTCAATATTATTTGCAAAATCTAGGACCGCACTGCCAAAACCGCCAATTGCAGCACCGTCTTCTACGGTAATTATATGGTCAAAATCTTGTAAAATGTGTTTTAGCAACCCATGATCCAATGGTTTTATGAAAGGAAAATTATAATGGGCAACTTTAGAATTCGTATCCATTTCCTGTAAGAGCTCAGTCATGGTATTTCCTATGGGGCCTGTGCTTAATATAGCAATATCGCATCCTTTTCTTAGTTGTTGGCCTTTTCCTATCTCCAGCTTTCTCATCGCTTTTTGCCATTTCACCAAAGCACCTCTGCCTCTAGGGTATCTAATGGCAATAGGATGTTCTAGGCCTAATTGGGCCGTGTACATCATATTACGTAGTTCAATTTCATTTAAAGGGGAACATATTATTAAATTGGGAATGCACCTTAGGTAAGAAATATCATAGACACCGTGGTGGGTGGGACCATCTTCACCAACCAGACCGGCCCTATCCAAACAAAAAATGACGGGTAGGTTTTGTAGGGCAACATCGTGTATTACCTGGTCGTATGCGCGTTGCAGGAAGGTGGAGTAAATGTTACAGAATGGAACTAGGCCATCTGCTGCCATACCTGCGGCTATGGTTACTGCATGCTGCTCTGCAATGCCTACATCATATGCCCGTTCCGGTAATGCATCCATCATAAATTTCATTGAACTGCCAGTGGGCATTGCAGGTGTGATCCCTACAATTTTGTCGTTTTTAGTAGCCAGTTCTACCAAAGTTTTACCAAATACATCCTGGAATTTAGGAGGCTGGTCATTAATTAGATTCTTTTCAAGTTCACCGGTCTGTTTATTGAATTTTCCAGGGGCATGGTAAACAACTTGATTTTCCTCCGCTTTCTTAAGCCCTTTGCCCTTGGTTGTAATTACATGCAATAATTTTGGACCTTCAATTTTTTTAAGGCGATCTAGTTCGCTAATCAATTCGGGTAGGTTATGTCCATCTATAGGTCCGGAGTAATGAAAGTTAAGACATTCAAAAATATTCTCTTCCTTAGCAGTACCTGTTTTTACGTTGGTAAGATATTTTTTTAAGGCACCCACACTTGGGTCTATGCCCATGGCATTATCGTTTAGAACAACCAGAATATTTGCATTGGTCACTCCGGCATGGTTCAAACCTTCAAAGGCCATACCACTAGCAATAGATGCATCTCCAATAACCGCAATATGCTGCCTGGTTAGATTTCCTTTTAGTCGTGCAGCTAATGCCATACCCAAAAGTGCGGAAATAGAGGTAGAGCTATGACCTGTGCCAAAAGCATCATAAATACTTTCTTCCATTTTAGGGAAACCACTGATACCACCAAATTGCCTATTAGTATCAAAAATAGATTTTCTACCTGTGAGTATCTTATGTCCATAAGCTTGGTGTCCTACATCCCAAATGAGCTTATCTGTAGGGGTATTAAACGTAAAGTGAAGAGCAATGGTAAGTTCCACCACACCAAGACTAGCTCCTAAATGTCCTTCTTTTGTGGATACAATGTCTATGATAAACTGGCGTAGTTCAAAAGCTAAATGGGTTAATTCTTCAGTACTTAACGTTCTGAGATTTTTTGGTGAATTTATATGTTCTAGAATTGCTTTCACTTCATCATTCTAATGAGCCAACAAAAATACTTTATTAAAAATGAAACTGTTGTATTTTTGAACTTATGGTTTTACCCTTTGATGATCGTTATTTTATGAATAAAGCCCTACAAGAGGCAACTTATGCCTTTGAAGCTGGAGAAATACCTGTAGGGGCCGTTATTGTAGTTCAGGATAAAATTATTGCGAGAGCGCACAACCTGACAGAAAAACTGAACGATGTAACCGCACATGCAGAAATGCAGGCCATTACCTCTGCGGCCAATTTTATTGGAGGTAAATATTTAAGGGATTGTACGTTGTATGTTACTCTGGAGCCATGTCAAATGTGTGCCGGTGCATTGTATTGGAGCCAAATAGGGCGAATTGTTTATGCAGCCAAGGACCTTCATAGGGGTTGTGGTGTCATGGGCACGACCTTACACCCTAAAACAAAAATTGAGGGTGGTATTATGGAGCAAGAGGCGGCCATGTTGTTGCAGCAATTTTTTGCCAAGAAAAGAAAGTAACTTTTAAATAAAAAACCATGTAAAACATGGTTCATAAAGCTTGGAAAACAATGAACAGGCTAGTGTACTTGTATCTGCCCTGCGACAATACCTTTTCTTCCTTCCTCTTCTTCATAGCTGACCTTATCACCTTCTTTTAGTTCAGTGCCGTTCAATGCCGTAGCGTGAACAAAAATATCCTTACCGGTTTCATCATTGGTAATGAAACCATAACCTTTAGAAACATTATAAAATTTTACGGTACCAGTCATACGAATGCATTTTTGAAATTTACACCCTAATTTAAGAGTTTTTTAAATTGATTGGTAAAAATTAAGAAAATTATTTTTTTGGAGTTTCTTGATTATCAGGGTTTTTAGTTTTTTTTCCTTGCATTTTACGCACGTTTTCATCGGTCAACATATAATCCTTAAAATTTTTTCCTTTACTCTCCTTGATCAAAAATAAAGGCATGGCGATCAAAAATAGTCCTAGTGTACCTGAACCAATATATTTATTGGCTAAATCTGCTTGTTCGGGTTCTAGGTTAAAACCGTAAATAATAAGGCCTATGGAGATTAGTACGATTGCGGTTATAAAATATTTCATCATGTTCGTATTTGTAATTCTGTTTATACTAGGATTTATTTAGTAAACCTTATAAGTTCTCTTCTATAGGCCGTTAGTAATTTAGATTTTGAAACAAAGCCCATGTATTTTCCATGTTTCACAACAGGTAAGTTCCAAGCGCCGCTGTCTTGAAATTTTTGCATAACTATTTGCATAGTGTCAATACCGTAATATATATGATCGGGTGCTTTATGGGTAAAGGTTTCAACCTTGGTAGTATTATACAATTTTGTATCGAACATAAATTCCCTAATATCATCTAAAAGTATAATACCTAAAAATTTCTGATTGGTGTCAACTACAGGAAATATGTTTCGGGTAGATTTTGCGACCGAATCATGTAGCATTTCTCCCAAGGTCATTTCTGGATGTACGGTTTTAAAATTCGTCTCTATAACAGAATCCAAATCCATTAAGGTTAATACTGCTTGATCCTTGTTATGGGTCAACAACTCACCACTTTCTGCTAATTCTCTTGTGTAAATCGTGTAATCAACGGTGTTTTTGGTGATGATATATGAAATTGATGCCGTAATCATTAATGGAACAAATAAGGCATAGCCACCTGTTATTTCAGCGATGAGGAATATTGCGGTCAAGGGTGCATGTTGCACACCTGCAATAAGACCGGCCATACCGATTAATGTAAAATTACTTTCCGATACAGAAAACCCTAAACCGGAATTGTTTATCAACTTTGCTACTACATTTCCCAATGCACTGCCCATAACCATGGTGGGTATAAAAATTCCGCCTGCACCGCCAGCTGCCAAAGTAGTGGTCATCGCTACGGCCTTAAAAATGGTTATGCCGAACAGTAATGCGATTACCACCCAAATATTATAGATATAAGCGTCTAATGGGGTTTTCCCTAAAGCGCTAATATGATCACCCTCTAAAAGATTGTTTATAAATGAAAAACCTTCACCGTATAATGGAGGTATCATATACAGCATTATACCAATGGCCAACCCACCGACCAAAAGGCGATATTTAGGACTTTTCAATGGTTTGAATAGGTTGATGATACCAAAATACATTTTTGTAAAATAGATAGACGCTACCGCTGTGCCTACACCAAGAACAATATAAAATAGCGTATCCTTAACCTGAAAAGGTTCATTGATAGAAAAGTTGAACAATATCTCATTACCCATAAAAAAATAGGAAGTAAGTACGCCGCTAATAGATGCCAATAATAGGGGAAGCATAGATATCATGGTTAGATCTAGGCTAAATACTTCTACCGCAAAAATAATGGCGGCAATGGGAGATTGAAATATGGATGAAATGGCGCCTGCCGAAGCACAAGCAATTAATAGTGAACGGGTTTTACTGTTAATATGGAACAGTTTACCAAGATTTGAACTAATTGCCGCCCCCGTTGCCACTGCTGGCCCCAGTAACCCTACCGAACCACCAAAACCCACCGTTAATGGTGCTATGATCAATTGGGTGTATACTTGCTTAACGTCAATATGGCCTTTGTTCTTTGATAAAGAAAATAGGATAGATGATACGGCGTGCTTTAGTTTCTCTTTATGTACAAATTTTACATACAAATAAACCAATGTCAACCCAATAATAGGGAGGATAAAATACAGTTGATTACTGGAAAAAATGATTCCTTTTTCTAGGGAGGCTTCAATGAAATAGGTAATGTTTTTTAGGGTTACCGATGCCAAACCGGCTAAAAGACCTACAACTACACTTAAGATATAAATAAAGGTCTTTTGGGAAATGTTCTTATATCTCCACTTATAAATTCGCTTTAAGAAATTGTTCGTTTGAATGGGCATGGTTGAGCCATAACATTTTTAGTGGTCAAAGGTATTTAATTACTAGCTATGATTTTTGATTTTAGTTCTTCTAAATCTAACAGGTAAATTTGGCGTAGGGTTTCTACATACCCTCTATTGTTATAATAACCATTATTGAAGTCTACGATAGCTTCATCAATCATATTTAATGCTGCCTTTTTATCTCCTTTATTTAAGAATAGCTTCGCTTTGTAATATTTAGCATCTGCAGAGTTTCTGAAGAACTGAATGACCTTGTCAAAATTCTCATTTGCTTTTTCACTGTTACCCGCTTCATAATAAGCGATTCCTCTATATAAAAATGCTTCTAATTCTACCCAATCTTCACCTGAATCTTCTGTTTCTTTGGTAATATGTTTGTCCCAATAAGCAATAGAATTATCATAATCTTTAGCGCCTAAATAAGCAATGCCGCGCCAAAAATCGACACTATGACCTTGTGGATAATCTAGATACGGAGTTAAAGAATCTGATGCGTTAAAATCAGCGATTGCTTTTTCGTAATCTCGGTAAAACCATAGGTATAAATACCCTCGCCAAGGAATTCGTTGCTCTGGATTCAAAGTTACGGCCTTATTATACTGTGGCAACCATTTATGTGGTAATCCACGTTTAAGGTCGGCTACTGATAGTTCATAAACCGCAGGTTCATATGTTGGGTCTATCGCTACGGCTTCAGCTATTCCATTTTGAAATGCAACCGAGCCTTGCCTATAAAATATAGCATCTTTAAACCTTTCTTCTGCCAAAGTTCTTGCATCTTTTTCATTGTTATTATTTGAGCAAGAAATTGATAATGATAGTATAAAGGCACTAAGGTAAAATTTCAACCACTTTTCCATTTTCTATTCGGTATGATACATACATGTAATAATTGCCAGGTTCTTGTTTGAATTCTAATGGTTTCCAATTTTTGGATAAAGCTGTAAATGAAAAGAGGGAATCTACCATTTTAGGATCAAGTTCGGTTTCTTCCAAATCAAGATTCATTTGAATGATTTCAAACCACCCTGGGTTTCCATCACAATTCACTAAAAAACGAAAATTCAAATACCCTGAATCACTAAAAAAATCTCCTTTGTAATCTTCTGCTAAGTTTCTTCTGAATTGTCTTTTAGTGCCATTATATGCATTTAAACCTGCACCATTATAGGTATGATAAATAGCACCTTCATCACATAATGTATAAGCATCATTTAATAGTGCTTTCTCTTGATTTATATACCCTATATAGTTTTTATAGGGTTTATCGGTGGTATCATAAGCATTCTTGAATTTAAAGTAAAAGTACCCGGCAAAAACACCTAATATGAGTACAATACCTAAAACACTGAACAAAACTATTTTTACCCGTTTTTTCACAACATGAATTTAACAAAAAATAACTTACATAGATAGAGCATCTTTTAATGCATAGGTAGAACTTACCTAAAAACAAAAAAATCCTGCTATAGGCAGGATTTTACTTGTATTTAAATGATTTACTTACTTACCATTAAGAACATCATTATATTGATCAAGATTCTTTTTAGAAACATATCCTTTATTGGCTTTGGACATATTTAGACCATTTAATTGAATTGCAGCACCTTTGGGCTGTGTAATCCCATATATTTGACTTGTTTCCGCATCACAAATGTGATGTTGATATACATATTTTCCGCCCATTGGAACTGGAATAATTATGCTATATGCAATACCCGGTGTTTTGTTCAATATTGCACTAGACCATTCGTAATGACTTACAATTTCATATTTTCCTTTATATCGTTTCGTTATATCTTCTTCTGTAAGTTTTGAATCCATCCACCATTCCGGAATATAAAGTACCTTATCTTTTAGTTGTGTAGAATTATCTTTAATTATTTTCAGTGTTTTTAGTGCACCTACTTCATTATCAAGCATTAAAGTGAATAATTCTTGCATGTACGTAACACCGTGGGAAAGTACCTCTTCAGTAAATTCATTATCGAATATGGGTATGTAACTTCGCATTAACGGTTTTTTTGCTCCCGTGGTCAGTCCAATAAAGTAACCTGTTGAAATATCTTTAAAGTAGTAGTTGTCACCAATATATCTTTTGGGAGACATAGAATGTAAAGACCCAAAATGGATAACGTATAATTTGTCATTCTCTTTAGCTTTTTTTCTTGCTTCCTTTAAAGGTAATATCTCAGAAATTGGGCATATGGTCCAAAACTTTTTAACCATTTCCTCAAGGTTTTTATCTAATTCCAAGTCCCCTGTTAATCCAATAATTACTTCAGATTGTTGTACGTTTTGTACTTCTTTTAATTTAGGAATTTGTGCATGGACCATAAAGGTTAGTAGTAGAGCAAAAGCTAGGGTAAACGTCTGTTTCATAAATTGAATTTAAAGTGATTGATTTAAATGGTTTTAAGAGACAGTAACGTTATATACTTTTGAAATGTTGTGGAATGCCTATGTTTTTAATGCAAAAAGGCTACGGTTCGTTACCATAGCCTTTTCGCTTATTTCTTGTAATCCAAACTTATCGTTTAAAATATAGAACTAGGAATATTTAAAAATGTTGAAGTTTAATGCAAAGTTATTCATTGTTGCTATTGACCATCAAGATGAACTATTCTTGAATATCTAACTTCAAATTCAATTCTTTCAGTTGCTCATTATCAATTGCAGCGGGGGCATCGATCATAACATCACGCCCACTATTGTTTTTAGGGAAGGCAATGAAATCTCTAATAGTTTCTTGTCCGCCCAAAATAGCTACGAGTCTATCTAGACCAAATGCCAGTCCGCCATGTGGTGGTGCACCGTATTGGAAGGCATCCATTAAAAACCCAAATTGCGCTTTTGCTTCCTCCGGAGTAAACCCTAAATGTTTAAACATGGTCGCCTGTGTTTCTTTATCATGAATACGAATAGATCCACCGCCAATTTCGTTACCGTTCAATACCAAATCGTAAGCATTGGCGCGTACCGCACCTGGATCGGTATCCAATAATTCTAACTGCCCTGGTTTAGGTGAGGTAAACGGGTGGTGCATGGCATGGTAATGACCTGTTTCTTCATCAAGTTCCAATAATGGGAAATCTACGACCCATAATGGTGCAAATTCGTTTGGTTTTCTTAGCCCCAGTCTAGTAGCCATTTCCATACGTAAGGCACTTAACTGTGTTCTTGTTTTATTCGCATCTCCAGAAAGTACACAAATAAGGTCCCCTGGTTTAGCGCCGGTAACTTCTGCCCATTTGGCTAAATCTTCTTGGTCGTAGAATTTATCTACGGTTGATTTATAGCTTCCGTCTTCGTTACATTTTACATATACCATACCCTTGGCACCAACTTGTGGGCGTTTTACCCAGTTTACCAAGGCATCTAATTCTTTACGTGTGTAAGAGGCTGCACCTGGTACGGCAATACCAACTACAAGTTCAGATGAATTGAAAACTCCAAATTCTTTATGTTGTGCAACGGCATTTAATTCACCGAACTCCATCCCAAAACGAATATCTGGCTTATCGTTACCATATTTGCTCATGGCTTCATCATAGGTCATTCTTGGGAACGACTCAATTTCAACACCATTTACTTCTTTTAAAAGGTATTTTGTCAAGTTTTCAAATACGTTAAGTATATCTTCTTGCTCAACAAAAGCCATTTCACAATCTATTTGTGTAAACTCCGGTTGTCTGTCGGCACGTAAATCTTCATCTCTAAAGCACTTTACAATTTGGAAGTATTTATCCATACCACCAACCATTAGCAATTGCTTAAAGGTTTGTGGCGATTGTGGCAAGGCGTAAAACTGCCCTTCGTTCATACGACTTGGCACCACAAAATCTCTAGCACCTTCTGGTGTTGATTTTATTAAATACGGTGTCTCTACTTCTATAAAACCTTCGCCAGATAAAAACTTACGAACTTCCATAGTTACCTTACTTCTAAATATAAGGTTGTTCTGTACAGGTTTTCTGCGGATATCCAAATACCTATACTTCATTCGTAGATCTTCACCGCCATCGGTTTCGTTTTCAATAGTGAACGGCGGAGTCTTAGATTCGTTTAATATGGTTAGTTCTGAAACCAATACTTCAATATCACCTGTTGGAATGTTTGCGTTTTTAGAAGCTCTTTCAATTACTTCACCTTTTATTTGAATTACAAACTCTCTACCTAAATTTCTAGCTTGCTCTAAAAGCTCTGCATTGGTGCGATCCTCATCAAATACCAATTGTGTAATACCATAACGATCACGTATATCTACCCAAACAACAAAACCTTTGTCCCTGGTTTTGGAAACCCACCCAGAAAGGGTAACAGTCGTTCCAATATGTGATTCTCTTAGTTCCCCGCAGGAATGGCTTCTATACATAACTCGTGCTTTAATGAAAGGGCAAATTTAAGAAGTCTATTTCATAGTAGGTCTATATTAAATACAGGTTTTATTCGATAACGTGTTTTACGAAGTAATGATGTAAAATTATATAACTACCTAAAAAATAGATGTTTGTGTCGTCAATGTTAATTTAATGTTACGTAAAAGTTACCTTAACATTGATTAATTGCAAAATAATTGTATCTTTATCACGTTACAATACTGTAAAACAATAATCCAAAAAAAAATATATATCATGAAAAAGATTTTAATTTTAGCCGTAATGGCACTGTCGTTTGGAACATATGCTCAAGTTGACCCTGTATTTGAAAAAGAAGGTGATTTGGTTAAAGCTACATACTTTCACGCTAATGGAGAAATAGCACAACAAGGTTATTTTTTAAATGAAAAATTAGAAGGAGAATGGAAAATGTACGATGAACAAGGAGAAAAAATTGCCGTGGGTAATTATGATAACGGATTAAGAACCGGTAAGTGGTTGTTCTGGGAAGGTGATATTCTAAAAGAAGTAAACTTTGACAATAATAAAATTGCAAGTGTTACCAATGCCAAAACTAAATCTCCCGTAGTCATTAATTAATAAAATTATAATAGTTTATAAAAAGGCCCGTATCTTTTGGATACGGGCCTTTTTATGTTTTAAGAGTAGATTGTTAAACGGCACTACCTAAACTTTCACTTTCTTGTCTTTTGGACCCAAAACTTCTCAACTTTATCTTAATGCGATATACGATATTAAACAGTACCGGTACTATGATTAAGGTTAAAAAGGTGGCTACCAATAAACCAAAGATAACTGTCCATGCCAATGGTCCCCAGAAAATTACGTTGTCTCCACCCATATAGATTTTTGGATTGAATTCTGAGAACAGTGAAAAGAAATCGATATTCAAGCCTATAGCAAGCGGAATTAAACCTAAAACGGTTGTTATTGCCGTAAGTATTACGGGTCTCAACCTTGCTTTACCGCCAACAATCATAGAATCCGTGGCATCTTTTAGGGTCAATAGGTCACTATCTTCCATATCTAACCTAATCTTTTTACGATCGATCAATATTTGTGTATAATCTAAGAGGACTACACCGTTGTTCACTACAATACCTGCCAAGGAGATAATACCCATCATGGTCATCATAATTACGAAAGACCACCCGGTGATCATTAACCCTCCAAATACTCCAATAAAACTTAAGAAAATAGCGATCATAATAATCAATGGTTTGGATATGCCGCCAAATTGAAATATTAGAATAAGCATGATCAATCCTAATCCTGAGAAAAAGGCACCTACTAAAAAGGCTTGCTGCTTTGCCTGCTCTTCCAATTGTCCGGTATAATCAATTTTAACAGTAGAGGGCGTGCCATCAAAACTTTCCATTTCTCTTTGAATTTCACTAACTATGGCATTAGCATCTGTAAAACCAGGTTTTAATCCGGAGTAAATGGTAACTACTCGCTTACCATCACGGTGCTTAATTGCGCTAAAGCCCGAGGTGTTTTTTTCCTTGGCTACGGCAGAAATAGGAATCTCCTTAATCTGCCCGTTAGAAGGATCTCTAAAAATGATATTCTGGTTGAACAAGGCACTTTTATTATATCTTAAATCTTCGTTGAAACGAACATTGATATCATAATCTTCTCCATCCTCTTTATATACACCTGCCTTTTCGCCAAAAATAGAGCGTCTTAATTGGTTACCTACTTGACCAACAGCAACGCCAAGTTCACCCGCTTTTTCACGATCTACGATTACTTGCATTGCCGGTTTGCCCTTATTGACATCAATTTTTAGCTCTTCAATACCAGCAATATTCTTGGTGTTGATAAAGTTTTTAATGTCTTCGGCGGTGTTGATCAATTCATCATAATCACTACCTTCTAATTCAATATTAATAGGAAAACCTGCTGGCGGTCCATTAGCATCTTTTTCTACCGAAATGGCAACTCCTGGATAAATACCCTGTAATGCATCTTGAACACGGGCTCTAATATCTTCAGTGTTTAACCCTTCTCTGTATTTATATTCACTAAAGTTTACGGTAACTTTTCCCTTATGTGGCATTTCTGCCGAAGAACCCCCATCTGTCAATGGGTTACCGGCACCTTCCCCTACAACTGAAACAGCAGAAGCCATCATGAAGTTTTCCCCGTTCTTTTTGTATTTAGGGTCATCCATTATAGCGTATACCTGATCCTCTATTTCTTTGGTAATTTCATTTGTTTTTTCAATAGAGGTACCTTCAGGATATTCTACATAGACATAAATTTCATTTGGTTTGTTGTCCGGGAAAAATTCAATTTTGGTACGTCCACTACCTACAGACATTCCAAATAACATGAATACACCAATCAACATAAAAAATGTAATTCCAAAGTACCAGTACACATTATTGCCTCTAAGCGCGTGTTTTAGGCGTTTTTCATACCAGTTTTCAAAACGTACCATGGTTTTACGTTGAAACTTTATTGCGGCACCTTTAATAACATATTTGTATACCCAGAACATGATTGCGGTCAATATCAACACAGAACCCAAGCCACGCATGGCGCCACCAAAAATTAGTATTAATATTCCTAGACCACCTAGAATAGCACTCATTCTGATCAATTGCTTTAAGGTCAGTTCTTTTTCATCGGTACTCATGAATTTGGAAACCAACATGGAGTTCATGAAAATTGCCACGAACAATGATGAGCCCAATACCACAGAAAGAGTAATTGGGAAATAGATCATAAACTGGCCAAAAATACCAGGCCACAATCCTAAAGGAACAAATGCTGCTACCGTTGTTGCCGTAGAAATAATAATGGGATAGGCTATTTCACCAATACCTTTCTTGGCCGCTTCAGTTCTAGAAAGACCCTCGTCCATTAAACGGTATACATTTTCTACTACCACAATACCATTATCAACCAACATACCTAGACCCATAATCATACCAAAAAGGATCATGGTATTTAGCGTATAACCAAGCCATGATAAAATTACGAATGACATGAACATTGACATCGGTATGGCAAAACCAACAAACAGCGCGTTTCTAAATCCTAAAAAGAACATCAATACGGTAACAACAAGAATGATCCCGAAAATGATATTGTTCACCAAATCATCTACTTGGTTCAATGTACGCGTAGAAGAATCATTGGCAATAGAAATATTCAGATCCGATGGAAAGTATTCCGCTTTTTCCTTTTTAACCAGTTCTTTGATCTTATCAGCGGCAGAAATGGCATTTCTACCCGCTCTCTTCTTTACATCGAGCATTACTACATTATTGCCAAACTCACGGGCATAGGTAGTTTTATCTTTAGCGTGGAAATTAACCGTAGCAATATCTTTAAGATAAACTGCGCCATTTTCAGATTTGACCACAAAATTGTTCAATTCTTTTGGGTCTTCTACTTCACCAAGAATACGTATAGTACGTCTTTGACCAACGGTTTTCAAGTTACCTGCAGACATGGTCATGTTACCATTACTTATAGCATTGATAACATCTTGGAAACTTATTTTAGCTGCCATCATCTTGTAGACATCCACACCTACTTCAACTTCAAGGTCTTGTGCGCCACGGATATCTGCTTGCTTAATTTCTGGGAGATCTTCTACTTCATCTTGCAGATATTCAGCAAACTCCTTCAATTTCTCTACAGGATAGTCTCCTGTAAAATTGATGTTCATGATCGGCACTTCTTCTGAGAAATTTAAATCAAAAACATTGGGTTCTACTTTGGCACCGTTAAACGTTGGCCAATCTTCACTTGCTTTTTCACTATCTACTTCATCCTTTACCTTTTGTTTGGCTTGTTCTACAGTTATGTCCTCATCAAATTCTACGGTTAAAATGGCGTAATCTTCTTGAGAGGTAGAAACAATCTCTACAACATTGCTAATATTCTTTAGCCTATCTTCTAAAGGGTCGGTTATCAGTTTTTCAATATCTTCTGCTGTGTTACCAGGATATGGGGTACTAATGTATATTTTGGTCTCTATGATTTCAGGAAAGTCTTCTCTGGGCATAGCCATGTACGCACTGAAGCCTAACCAAAGAAAAATGGCGATCATGACATAAATAACCGACGGGTTATCTATGGACCATGATGAAAGACCGAATTCCTTATCGGCGTTCTTTTTTACTTTACTCATCGATCTTTATTTTTTGATTTTAACTTTTTGACC